>CAZZAX010000075.1:0-26698 GCA_964653075.1 uncultured Pirellulales bacterium | reverse complement strand
GGAGAGGCGGGTAAGGCTTATGAACCGCCGCTGGAGCGTTTTACGCGGAGCATTATTTTTGTCAAGCCGGAATTAGTGGTTGTCTATGACCGTCTGGAGGCGGGCAAGCCGGCGACGTATGAGTACTGGCTGCACGCTGTTAATAAGATTGATGCAGATGACCAGCACAATATCCGTGTCCGAAATGAAGACGTGATTTGCGATATCGATTTTCTGACGCCATCGGGCTTGACATTCAGCCAGACCGACCAGTACGACCCAAATCCTATTGCGAGTATTACTCTTCGCGAGTGGCATTTAACGGCGAAAACAGAAAGCAAAAAAAGACAGATGGAATTCGTAACACTCTATCGTCCCCATCGTCTTACGGTAAGTGTGCCTGATGAGGCAGGTCTGGAGCGGATTGAGGGAGGTTATTTATTGAAGGCCGGGATATCCGACGGCGATTTCTCGGCGCTTCTTCCAACCTCCGACGATGTCACTATGAGAGCGAGCGGCCTTGAAAGCAAAGGTACAATCAAATGCAAACTGGAAAAAACAAGCGGGCAGGTTCAAATAATCGGGCTTGATCAATAAACTCAGAGGAGGTCTGCTTGACGTCTTAGCATGATTCAGGTATCTTTATATTATCTTAAGTGAAATGAAAACGGTTTGTATTTTGAATTCCGAGAGAAGCTGAGTCAATTCCAAAAAGGAGCAGAATGATATGGCCAAGGATATGGAACAATTATACTCCGAGCGAATGAAACGCTACATTACAGCGATGCGAAACGAAAAGCCGGACATGATACCGATTCGTCCGTTTGTTGCCGAGTTCACGGCCAAGTACGCCGGCTATACCTGTCAGGACGTGGCGCATGATTACAACAAGGCCTTCGAGGCAGCCGTGAAGTGTGCGAAGGATTTCGACTGGGACGCGGTTGTTCCTAATATGGTCTATGTCTGGACGGGTCTTGCGCAGGCCGCCGGATTGCGCTACTACGGCATCCCCGGAATAGGCATCCCCCACACAGTCGGCTTCAACTACATAGAGCCGCCGGAAGAAGAGGCGTTTATGAAGGCGGATGAATACGATGCATTGATTGACGACCCGACCGGTTTTCTCTATGAAACCTGGCTGCCCCGCGTCTCGACCGAAGTAAGCAAGATTGGTGAGGCTTCGACGAACCGAAACAACCTGGCACTTGTCAAGAGCGGTATGGCTATGCTGCAATACTTTTACGCCTTTGGCCCGCAAATAGCGAGGCTGCGCTCCGAATGCGGTACGGGGTCGGCCATTGCCGGTATCTTCAAAGCGCCGTTCGACATCATCGCCGATAAAATGCGGGGCTATCTGGGTCTGGTTAGTGACATGCACACGCAGCCAAAGAAGGTGCTCAAGGCCTGCGAGGCGCTTATGCCGCACTTAGTCAACGTGGGCCTGACCACAGCCGATCCGAACAATCAAGTTCCCATCGGCTACTGGATGCATCGCGGGTGCGTACCTTTCTTCAACCCGAAACAATTCGGGTCCCATTACTGGCCAACGCTGAAGCCCTGCATAGAGGAGTTCTGGAAGAACGGCCACCAGACACTGTTTTACGCCGAGGGCAGGTGGAAGCACCACTTCGAGACCTTCCGGGGGCTGCCCGATTGCAGCATTGTCTTCCACTGCGACCAGGACGATATCTTCGAGGTACATCGCAGCCTGCACGACAAGTTCGCCATCAGCGGCGGCATCCCGAATATGTTATTGAGCTGGGGTAAGCCGGAGGAAGTGCGGGAGTTTTGCCTGCAGGTCATCAAAGAAGTGGCTCAAGATGGCGGTTACATTATGGACGCCGGCGCTATTATGCAGAATGACGTCAACATAGAGAATATGAAGGTGATGAATCAAGTATGCCGCGAACATGGTGTCTATGCTTCAGGCACTTATGAGGCGCCGACGGACACCCCCCCTTGCGATATACCGGTATCAGTCGAGTCACGTAAGAAAGTTAAGGGCATGGACGGGCGGGCAGCGCCACGTGTGAAGCCCGGAGTGTGTTTTCCCTGGGAGCAGCGAGTCAAGGACCTGCCAGAAATCACCGGTGACAAGGCAATGGTACAAAAAATCTGGGAGGACATCGACGCACTCGGATACACATATATCTGGCAGTGCCTGCTGTCATTCTGAATTCATTTGAATAAAGATTGGAGGTTGTAGTATGAATCCGGGACGCTATCTCTCACGTCGCGGCTTTTTGAAAAGAACCACGTACATTGCGGGTGCTTCTATCGCATTTCCCTATATTGTGCCTTCATCAGCACTTGGCAAGGCGGGGACAGTCGCGGCCAGTGAACGGATTACGATAGGTTTTATCGGCGTGGGCGGTCACGGCAGAGCTGTTAATCTGACGAACTTTCTGGGAAATGCAGATGCACAGGCTGTTGCGGTTTGCGATGTAGAAAACAAGCACATGAATATAGCCCGCGATATGGTGAACAAGAAATACGGCAATAAAGATTGTGCGACTTACATGGATTTTCGGAAAATTATCGAGCGGGATGATATAGACGCAGTGATGATATCGACGCCGGACCACTGGCATGTTCCGATTTCAATAATGGCGGCCAGGGCGGGCAAAGATGTCGAATGCGAGAAACCGACGCTTACCGTCGAGGAAGGCAGGGTGCTCTGTGAAACGATGAAGCGTTATAATCGCATTTTCCAATGGTCAACGGAAGACAGGTCGGTCGATGTTTATCACCGTATGTGTGAGCTGGTCCGTAACGGCAGAATCGGCAAGGTGCACACAGTACGCGTAGAGCTGCCGAGCGGGCCGGATACACCCGGAAGCCCTACGCCTATGCCTGTGCCGGACGGTTTTGATTACGAGATGTGGCTCGGTCCGGCGCCATACGCGCCATATACCAAGGACCGCATTCACTGGAACTTTCGATGGATTCTCGATTATTCCGGCGGGCAGTTGACGGACTGGGGGGCGCATCTTCTCGACGGCGCCCAGTGGGGAAACGACAGCGAACATACCGGGCCGGTGGAGGTCGAAGGAAAAGGTGTTTTCTGCAGCGAGGGGCTCTACGATACGGCCAAAGAATACAGGATTGAGTACAAATATGCCGACGGCGTGAGACTGATAGTGACTTCAGGCACACCGAGTTTGCGGTTCGAGGGGTCGGAGGGCTGGATAGGCAATCGCGGCTGGAGGGCGAAACTCCAGGCCGAGCCTAAATCTATTCTGGATTCGGTGATTGGGCCGAATGAGATACATCTTTATACTTGCCGTGCAGGCGAGCAGCGGAATTTCCTCGATTGCGTTAAATCGCGTAAGGACTGCTACTTTCCACCCGAGACAGGCCATCGGTGCTTTACAATCGCACACATCGGCAATATATCAATGCTTCTGGGGCGAAAACTGAAATGGGACCCGGACAGGGAACGCTTTATTAACGATGAACAGGCCAACCGGATGCTCTCGCGGTCGATGCGAAGCCCCTGGCACTTGTAGAATGATTATTGATAAATGATGAATGATTATTGATAAATGTCACCACCGCCACGAGGGTATTATTTTATTGGAAAGGGAGGAATTATGAAAGTCCAAAGAAGAAAGATTCAGGTATTTTTGTTCCTTGCAATGATTGTGTGTTTATTACCAGTAATGGATGCCGGTGCAAAAGAGAGCGGTAAAAGTGCTGTACTGACAGGAAGGGATTTTTCTCAATGGCGTGATAATACGGGACAATGGCAGATTGCCGGCGATACTTTTATGAAGCCCGACAATAACAAGCTTCTGGGAAGCAAGCCAGGCACGGGAGTAATTGTGAACGGGCCTACCGGAAGGACGTCTCATCTTTTCAGCAAGGCCCAATTCGGCGATGTCAAAGCACATATTGAGTTTATGGTCTCTAAAGACTCCAATTCCGGCGTATATTTTATGGGCAGATATGAAATACAAGTATTTGATAGCTGGCAGAAGAAACCGCAGTATCCGGGGATTGAGTGCGGGGGTATTTACGAGAGGTGGGATGAAAACCGAGAACATAAAGGTTATGAAGGCCATTCTCCGCGGGTAAATGTATCGCGGGAAGCCGGTCAGTGGCAGACATTTGATGTCATATTCCGCGCACCTCGTTTTAACAGGAGGGGACAGAAGGTCGCCAACGCCAGGTTCGAGAAGGTTGTCCATAACGGGATAGTTATTCATGCGGATGTCGAGGTAAGCGGTCCGACGCGGGCCAGTGCGTATAACGATGAAAAACCGACCGGCCCGTTAATGCTGCAGGGCGACCACGGGCCTGTGGCGTATCGCAATATCCGGATTGGACCGGCGGGGCCGAATCCGTTCTTTGCGATGGATACCGGTACAAAGGACGACAAACACAAAACCGCAAAAGAGCAGGTGGAAATGGTCAGGGAATTAGGGTATGCGGGGATAGGATGCACGGCCGGCAAAGGACTAAGCGAAATGCTCGAAGAGCTTGATAAAAACGACTTGAGACTGTTTGCGGTTTATCTCGGTGCGAATATCGATGCCGATCAGCCGAAGTACGGCCCTGAATTGAAAGAGGCGATAGACGTGCTTAAGGGACGCAATTCGATATTGTGGCTTTTCGTGCAGAGCAAGAAGCTAAGACCGTCCCAGACCGAAGGTGATAAGCGTGCCGTGGAAGTCATACAGGAGATTTCCAATATGGCGGCTGGGGCCGGATTGCGCGTCGCACTGTACCCTCATACAGGCTTCTGGCTTGAGAAGGTAGAGGATGCGATACGGGTGGCAAAAAAAGTTGACCGTAAGAACGTGGGAGTTACATTTAACCTGTGTCACTGGCTGAGGACGGAGGATGAAAAGAATATGAGATCGCTGATAACTTCTGCGATGCCTCATTTGTTTGTGGTAAGCATCAATGGCGCCGACAGCGGAGGAAAGGACTGGAAACAACTGATTCAGACCTTGGACCGAGGCACCTTTAACATCGGCCGTTTCTTAAGAACTCTAAAGAGGTCCGGCTTCACCGGCCCGATAGGATTTCAGGGTTACGGTATTGGCGGCGATGCCTATGATAACCTCAGGCGTTCAATGGATGCATGGCTCGAACTCAACAATCCGGGAAGGTAGCTCGGAAAGAAAGGGGAACGAAAATGAAGGCTGTCAAATGGTGTTCTTTTATAATTATGATTTTTGGATTACTTGCCGGTTCGAGCCGGGCGGGCGATTGGCCGCATTACCTGGGCCCCAATTTCGACCTAAAACCCCTCGCAAAGGAGTTTAACGCGAAATCCGGGACCATAGTATGGGATGCAAGGGTCAAGACGGGTATGTGCTCGCTTACCGTTGCCGACGGTCTTGTCTATACGATGGGTAACGATGGAACACCAAGGGACAAAGATAGAAGCAAGGCGAGGGACTTCGTTTACTGCCTTGATGCAAAGACCGGCGATGAAAAGTGGACATTCGACTATAACTGCCTTCTCGAGCCGCGCCTCCATCCGGGCGGTCCCAGCTCCACACCGACCATTCACAAAGGTAAGGTATATACGCTCAGCAAGCTCGGGCATATCCACTGCCTCGACGCCGGGACTGGAAAGAAGCTCTGGGAGGCCTCGGCGTTACATTATAAACCAAGGAAACCCTGGTGGGGTTTTCCGGGTTCACCCACGGTCATCGGTGACGTCGTCATTTATAATATAGGTGAAAGGGGACTGGCCTTGAACAAGGACACGGGCGAAATCGTCTGGAAGAGCGAGAACAACGTTGTCGGTTACTCCACGCCTAAACCACTGCCACCGGGGATTTTCAATCGCCCGGCCGTGGCTTTGTTCACAAACGAGGATTTCCTTGTCCTCGATCCGGCAACAGGTCAATCACTGGCGACTTACACGAAGACATGGAAGGAAAATTCGAATTGTAATGCCATAACTCCTTATATCCACAAGGGGCACATCTATCTCGTTCACAGCAAGCACGGCATGGCCCGCCTGTCACTTGACGGCGATAAGTTCAAGCAGGATTGGCTGTCGGAGGACGCCAGGTATCCAAACGAGTGGTTTGCCTTTAATACCCACGTTATCTACGGAGACAACATTTACTTCCTGACCAAAGACAGGAGGCCCGGCGGGACGGGGCTGAGCTGTGTTGATGCCGAAACGGGTAAACGTAAATGGTTTAATGATAAATACGATTTCGGGAATTTACTCCGGGTCGGCAACAAGATAATCATGCTCAGCGAAAAAGGTGAGCTTATCTGGGGAGAGCTGGGCGAAGCGGCTTTCGAGGAAACCCACAGGCAAAAGATTCTTGAGGGCCTTTGCTGGTCCAAGCCCGTTCTGCTCGGCAATATGCTCTACGCTCGCAGTGCCCAGGGGGCCGTCGTCTGTTTAAGACTTGAGTAGATGTTTTGTGTCAGGCTGATTGACAAGGTATTTATAATTACTTCTGTGGTGAATTATTGCGCATAATCTGTCGGTAGTAATAAAGACTGAGTCTGGGGGTATATCAAAAAATACAGATTTAGTGCACTCTATGTTTTAATATTCATTCTTTTCAGTAAATAAATTAGTGCATTTGACATTATCTTTGGTAATATACGTTAATAAAAAGAGAGTGTGATCAGGATTATATTTTTCTAAAAAGAGAATAATATTACGGATGGAAACACTTAAGCTATTATGTGATTATTTTCCGACGGCTGTTTTTACCGGCAAGTGTCTTGTTTTCATAAGCGAGGACTGGCGTGTGGAGCTTACCGAGCATAAAGACAGCGATTTTAGTAAATCGGATACTGACCCTCCTGTGATACGCGTCAGAATCTTCAAGAGGACTCTGGACGGAGAGCTTATCGGGGGTTATTACGAAGATTTCCAGCTTGCCTCTTTGAACGAGCTTGCAGAGCAGGTTGAACGGTATGTACAGCAGGCGATTGGTGCGAACCTGCGGGAAAACATTGAGTGATTCGGATTTTACTCCATGTAAAACGGATATGTTCGCTTTTAACAGGCGAACACAGGCCCGATTATTGTGATGGCTAATCCTGCGATTCAAGAAGTAGATGGTGGTGTTGTCTTTACTGCCAAGGTTGTGCCCGGCAGCAGCGGGTCGACACGGTTTTGCGGGCTGCTTGACGGGATGGTGAAGGTCAAGGTTTCCGCTGCTCCGGAAAAGGGAAAGGCAAATAAGTGCCTTTTAAAATTCTTAGCCGAACAGCTTGATGTAAAAAAGAATGCGGTCAGCATAATCTCCGGTCAAACAAGCCCGGCCAAACACGTGCAGGTTTTGGGCATTTCGGTCGATACGCTGATGGAAAAATTGGGATTGAATAAACAGGATTCTTGATAAAGCTAAGCCTTAAAATGACGGACGAATCAACTCTACTTTCTTCCAGTGACAGTGACAACCCTACTACACTTATATATATGCTTAAGCTATCTGCGCCGATGGTGATAGCGACCATATCGTTCACCATCATGCAGTTCGTTGACAGGTTTATGGTTTCTCGTCTCGGAACGGATGCTCTGGCGGCGATTTTGCCGGCCGGTTTTGTGAGCTTTCTTCCCGGTGGTTTTGCTATAGGTGCGATAACAAGCCTTAATACTTTTGTCAGCCAAAGTCTCGGCAGAGGCGACAAAAGGGACTGCTCGAATTATTTCTGGCAGGCGATATATATGGGGCTTGTTTATTTTATGGCTGTCGTGGCGATTATGTGGCCGGCCGCGCCGTGGATATTCAAAATGATGGGACATCCACCGGCAGTGGTCGGGATGGAAGTAATTTATCTTCGTATTATGCTTTATGCTCATATTATGGCCGTTATTAACTGGTCATGCGGGCAGTTCTTTATGGGTATTCATCGGCCTGTTATTACGATGTGTGCATCGTTATGCGGGCAGGTGGTTAATGTAGCGGCCAACTACGTTTTGATTTTCGGCAAGTTAGGTTTTCCCAGGATGGGTATCGCCGGCGCCGGCTGGGGGACGTTTATCGGCATCGGTACCGCAGCATCTATTAACATTTTTATATTTTTAGGCGGTAATATAAATGCGACCTATAAATCGAGAAGAACTTTACATATAGATTTTGGCAAAATGTATGATTTACTGAAGGTTGGGCTTCCGGCCGGCTTTGGGCTGATGGTTAATGTAGCATTCTGGGGTGTGATATTGTTCGGACTGGTCGGAAAATTCGGGACCGAAGCGCTGGCGGCGACAGGTGCTGTGCTTTCATATACATCTCTTTCGGTTATGCCGGTTGTCGGGATGGGTACTGCACTGACGGCAGCGGTGGGTAAAACAATAGGACAGGGTAGAAAAGACATAGCAATTAAGCAGACCAGGGTATGTTTGAAGGTCGCGATGATCTATATGGGGTTGGTAGGGATTTGCTTTTTCGTATTCAGGAATGCCCTGATGGCTTTTTTGTCGTCCGACGAGAATGTGATTGAGGCGGGAGTTAAAATTCTTATTTTTGCCGCCATATACCAGGCCTTTCATGCCGCACGGACAATTTACAGCGGCTCGCTGCGAGGTGCCGGTGATACGGTTTGGCTGGCAATAATCTCGGCGGTCGGGGCGGTATTAATATTAGGACTTGGCGGCTGGCTCACGGCGAGGTTTTTCCCGTCGCTTGGTGCTTTGGGGCCGTGGTCGGCCGCTACGGTCAGCATTATTGCAGTGGGATTGGCCACCCGCTGGAGATTTAAGAGCAAAAAATGGATGAATATAGATCTATTCAAGCGCCGCGGACCCAGCGTACCGATTCAAAACGGAGCGGCCGTCGAATAGCATGGTGAATATCATTTCACGTAATCTACTAAATTTTTTCTTGTTGATTGTTTTTATTTTTATGTTTCGAACAGGCCCGCCCGTACGCCGGCTTGCGACACCAGGCGGTTGAATTAGATTTACCTCGCCGGGATGTTCAAGTTTTATCAAGTCTTTATAGAGATAAATTTATATTACTTGGAGGCCTGTTTCAGTATCCAGTCGGATATCGTATTTAATACAATGGGAGATATTGTTTCTTCGATACCGGCGTATTCGGACGGCGATCCGGTCTTTGCCGTTTGGAACAGATGATTCAGCCCGGCGAACTCTTTTATGGTATATTGTAGATTGCCTCCGGCTTTAAGGGCCGCTTCAACACCTTTCAAGTTATCCTTTGGAATCTGTTTGTCTATATCACCATGCAGGGCCAGCACCGGGCATTTCACCTTCATTAAAGTTTCTTTTGGATTATAACGCAGAATGGAACTAAAACCTGGCGAGAGCATCCAATCGAAGTTGTAGGTATCTACGGATTCAAGCTCTATCTTCTTTCTTTCACTGGCACTGAATTTTGCTAATTCCGGTTTCGCCTTCTGAAGGAGATTTTTAATTTTAGAACGTGCAACCTCTAAATCATCTTCATGTCTGATAGTGTAGAAAATATTTCTTAAGACCGAGGCCTTAAAAGTAATGGCTTTCTGGCTTGCCCCTTTGGCCCGATAGCCATCTGTCCACTGCTTTATTAATCCTTTGAAGTCATCGCTGCTCAAGCCCGGTGCGGCCATAAGAACCATAAAAGCCACATTCGGTGATTCGGAAGCAGCGAGGGGGCCTACAACCGCTCCTTCGCTGTGACCAATAAATCCAATCTTTTTAAAATCGATTTCCTGCCGGTTTTTCAAATATTCAACACCGGCAAGAGCATCCTTTTTAAAGTCATCGAAAGTTCCTTTATCATAATCACCCGTTGACCGTCCTACTCCCCGGTCATCATATCGAAGAACGGCAATCCCCTGCCGGGTCAGGTAATCCGCCAATACAAGAAATACACGATGCCCCCAAATTAACTGGTCACGATCATTGCCACCGGAACCTGACAGGAGCAACACTGCCGGAAAGGGATCGGGTGATTCAGGCAGGGTTAACGTTCCCGCAAGTGTAACTTTATCCAGTTTATTTTCGAAAGAAACAATTTCTTCTTTATAAGGATATGTTTTTTTAGGCTCTTGCGGACGTTTTGAAGTTCTAACAGGAGGATTGTCAACTCTTTCGAGTACGAGCGGCATACCGCCGCCATCAGGTCCTTTGAATTTTCCATCGATGGAGCGCCCGTTCTGAGAGATTTTCCCTTCATAAATGCACCTTATATTATACATGTCGAATTTAATATTCCTCCCATCGGAGGATATAAAATCTGTCGGCATATCCCATGCTTCCTGGTCAGGAATATCTGTGTATGCAACGAATTTTGCATCATCATTTCTTGAGACTCTAAAGACAATTTTGAATTGGCCCGGTTTACTCATCCAATTACCGAGGATGGAAGTATTTGGTTGTACTGAAAATGCCAAATCTGACAATATCAGGACTGCCAATAAAAAGATGATTGTGATGTTCTTCAACCTGTCCATAATTGTTCTCCTTTCAAATAAATTAATAAAAAACGGTTAATTTAACGGGAACAATTATGACAACCAAGTATTACCCTTTTGTTACGATTTTGTATTTTTTTTGACGCATTTCAGAACGGAAACCTGAAAAGCAAGTGCATTTGTAAGCCGAAAGTGATTCGCATAGTCAGTCTTCGAGTGGGCGTATTTTGATATTGCGAACGGCTCCGCCCGTTTGCCATGTTGCGATGCCGAGCGGCTGGGAGAGGTCAACTTCGGCGCGGATGTCAATTTTTCGGCCGTTTATTTCGATGTTTACAATCTCTTCATCATCGAGCCAGGCCTCAATCCTGTCAGGCCTGACACGCAGGCGGACGCGATACCACTTGTTGTCCTCAAACGAGGCAAAAGTTGTAGTCTCGTTGTTGGCGGCGTCATAGTAATCGATATTGGACAGGCCGCAGAGACCGCCGCCCCAGCCGCCGAGGATTAACGAGCAGGGATTTTCGGCAACGGGAAATGTCAATCCGCAGAAAAAGTCGCTTCCGCTGATGCGCATAGCTTCGAGAGTTATTTCGTAGTTAATTCGAATCAGCGGACCTTTCCAGTTAATGCCGGTCATATCGTTGCCCATTTCCATATAAATTGCGCCGTCTTTGACATAAACTTTGCCCTGGCCGCCAAAATCGGTAATTGCCCAATGTCCGAGTGACTTTCCGTCGAAAAGACTCATTTCCGTTGTTATTGTCTCTTCTGAGGCATTTGGTTCGGTCTTTGGCAGCTCCTCAGAGACGTCCGGTTTGGTCGAGGCGGGCTCCTTTGAGACAACGGTTTCGGTCTTAGCCTGCTCCTGAGAGATATTGGGTTCGTTGGGTGCCGATGGGGTTGATGTGGTTTTGCGGCGACATGCTCCTAAAGCGACGGCCAGAACCAGCAATATAGTACAAAACAGTTTTGGCAGTAATTTGGGTCTTATAAAATATTCACAATTAAATAAATTATTTCTGATAATGGGGTGTTTGTTATCCATAGTATTCTCCTTTATGAAAAAGTGCATTGGATAAAATCACTTAAAAATTGGATTATACAACAGATATTTGCACAAAGTAACCATTTTTTCAGTATAATAATTAAGGAAAACACAAAACAATGAGGTTTTATATGACGATAAGATGTGTTGAGGTAGATACTTAACATCTGGGGTACGTTTGGAAGTAAGGCGGGTTTTCACAATATTAAACATTGGCTACAGCCAGGGAAACAACAGATGAAGAAGATTTGTACAATTATAATTTGTTTTTTGATATTTTCGCCGGTGGTCTTTGCACGCCGGCAAGAACCTCTGGCTAATGACAGGAAGTCGGGTCTATACGCAAGGTCGATTGAACAGGTCCTGCGGCTAAGGGAAAACGAGGTAGATTTGGCGACCGCCGCTTTAATTGTTTCTGAGCACTGGAGCGATATGGTATATGGCAGAAGATACCTTGAAACGCTCGATGATATGGCCCTGGAGATTCGCGACAGGCTCAGACGCAGAAGGCTGAAAGCGGACTATCGAGCAGTTCCTGTCATCAACGAGTATTTGTTCGCAGAGCTTGGATTCAAATCGATTTCAGAGGCAAGTGACCCCCACGATTTGTTTTTACATACAGTTTTAGATAAAAAGGCCGGGTATTGCCTGAGCTTGTCCATTCTTTATTTATCACTGGGAGAGCGGCTCGGACTTGACCTTTACGGCGTGGTTGTGCCGGGGCACTTTTTCGTAAGGTACGACGACAAGCAAATGCGATTTAATATTGAAACGACAAGCAAAGGCGGCACAGCTCTCGATGAGCATTATATAAATAAGTTCAAGGTGCCGAGAGGCAGCAACGGCATATACATGAAAAACCTGAATAAGATTCAGACATTGGGCTGTTTCTTTAATAATCTTGGGAACAGCTACAACGAAGTCGGTAATATAGATTCCGCCCTGCTGGCGCTCGAAAGAGCGGTCGAGATAAATCCGACGTTGTCCGAATCCCGGGCGAACTTAGGTAATATCTATCTGGCGAAGGGACAAGTGACCGATGCGATAAACCAATACCGGGAGGCCCTGAGAATCAATCCGCTTGATGCCAAGACGCATAATAATATGGGAAATGCATACGTTCAACGAGACTGGCTGAACTATGCGATTAACGAGTATCATCAGTCAATCAGGCTGGACCCCAAATTTACAGATGCACATAAAAATCTGGCGATAGTTTACTGCAAACAGGAGAGGTTCCAGCAGGCGATATCTCAATTGAGACAGGCGATTGCATTGAAGCCGAAGGACGCCGAATGTTACAGCCAGTTAGGAAACGTTTTCCAGCAGATGGGCAATTATAATAAGGCCATATCCGAATATAACAAAGCCATAAAGCTTAATCCGAATCTGGCCGAGGCATATTACGGTCTGGGAGTTTGTTATAACAAGCTGAATTCCGTCGATGAGGAAATCTGGGGATATAAGAGGGCTTTGGCGGTTCAGCCTGATATGCTTGCTGCTCTTGTAAATCTTGGAAATGCTTATTTCGGACAGAAGAAATACAGCATGGCTATCGAGCAGTATAAAAAGGCAGCTCTGATACAGCCTGATGAGGCCATGATTCATTATAATCTCGGTGCGGCCTATTCCAATAGTAAAAATTACGAGCAGGGAGTAGCTGCATATTTAACTGCGGTCGAGGTTGACCCGGAGTTCGGCGATGCGCATTACGGACTTGCTTTCGGGTTTTATCAGTTGAAGAAGTACGATTTGGCCTGGAAACATATTCAAATTGCCCAGAAACTGGGGGTGGAGGTTTCCAAAGACCAGCTCGATGCCATCAAAAGAAAAGCGAGATAGATTAACTCAAAAATCTACGGCAAAAAAATAAACCAGCCGTCATTGTCCCAACACATCTTTCACTGACTAATGTTTTGATTTTTTTATATTCTCCTTTCGGATTAGTTTACTACTACCTCAATGGAAAATGTGTTTACAGGCTCCATACCTTCTTCCCAGGGTCTGTGATAGATGAGCTTCAAAGTCATCTGTCCGGCACTTATAGCCTTGAAGCGGAAGATTTCCCAGCCGCCGGCGCCTACAAGCGGCGGCTCACCTGTCTCGGAGGGCTTGAACTCTGCCTCGCCCATTTGCTCTAAGATAAGCTCCTGGTTTTCAGCCTGCTGCCAGCTATAACCAGTAGTGGGATTCGATTCGAGTGTAACGACAAGTATCTGGCCTTGCTCAAGCTCAATCTGTCCGCCGTCATCATTTTCGTTGACATTAACTTCTTCTGAGCCAGCCGGAGATAAATACTCGGCAATTACAATTAGATCCTGGACATCTACTATGCCGTCTCCCCAGGGCATCGGACCAATATCACATAAAGAATCATCCGTTCCCCAGTGGTCAGCTATGATACTCAAGTCAGCGCCATTAACAAAGCCATCGCTGTTAAGGTCAACAACCGGCTCGATGGAGACCTGCCACAGATCCCAGCTACCATATCCGCCAGGTCTTTCGGAAGCGCTAAAGTAAAGTGTACGGCCGTCGGCTGAAATGCTCGGGCTAATGTCTGAAGACAAACTGTTGACAACCGGACCAAGATTGACTGGCTCACTCCAGTCATTGCTTATCGTTGCCCGGGTAGTCATCCATATATCTACATAACCATAACCACCTGGCCGGTCGGACTGGAAGAATAGAGTTAAGTCGTCCGATGAAATACACAGGTTACGTTCATTAGACGAACTATTTACAGTCGGCCCAAGATTAACTGGCTCACTCCAGTCGTCGTTTGTTGTTGCTCGCGTTGTTGTCCACAGGTCGCGCTTACCTGAACCACCGGACCGTTGGGAGCTAAAGTAGAGCGACAGGCCATCTGCTGAAATGCTTGACATGTAATCCCCATCTGAAGCGTTGACTATTGGCCCAAGATTCACTGGGGTTCCCCATTCATCATTTATTGTTACCCGTCTCGCAACCCATATGTCCCAATTTCCAGACCCACCGGGCCGTTTGGAGCTAAAGTAGAGTGACAAACCGTCGGCTGAAATGAATGGGCCAGTGTCTGAAGCCGAACTATTGACCTCTTGACCAAGATTCACCGGCTCTGACCAGTCATCATCGGTCGATTTCCGCGTTGTAAGCCATAGGTCGGAAGAGCCACGCCCACCAGGCCGGCTGGAGTCAAAGAAGATCGACAGACCGTCGGCTGAAATGCTCAAACCAATCCAGCCACCCTCGTCAGAGGATGTGTTGACGGTCGGCCCAAGATTAGTTGGCTTGCCGAAAATGTAATCTGCGTTCGCAATCTTAACGGCCAAGCACAATGTCAGAATAAATAAGAGTGAAATTTTCCTGTTCATCTTGTCGCCCTTTCAATGTGTTATTAATCATGTTAGAAACTCTACGTTAATATATCGCTTAAGCTTGTATTTACGAAAGTATTGCTGATTGGATGCTATTTTGGATTTTCTCCTCCAAAAAGCTTATTAGATGAGAACAATATAACATATATTAGGTTATTTTCAAGACAAAATCTGAAAAACACATGAAATACACAGCGACTAAATCCTGGGCTAATAGGTAATTTTTACTTGACAAATCGGCGGTGGTTAACTATTTAAGCTTTTTCTTTTGATATTTACGTTTATCGTTTTTTGAATACTGTATGGAGTAATTTAGAATGTTGCCAGCGAAGAAGACCAGTAAGTGCAGAACACGTACTCGCCGCAGCCATCATCGTCTGAAGGCCGTGAACTATTCTGTCTGCCCGAAATGTGACCAGGCCAAGCTGCCTCATGCTGCGTGTGAGAACTGCGGCTACGTTAATCCGAAAATAACCTTGAAGCTCGGAAAAGAAGAAGGTTAAAGATAAAGATGCGGATAGCAATTGATGCAGTCGGAGGCGACAACGCTCCGGATGAGATTATCGCCGGTGTGCTGGAGTCGGTTGAGCAGCTTGATAAGGGCGACGAGCTGATACTTGTCGGGCCCGAGGACATAATCGAATCGCAGTTAAGGTCACAGAAATGCCCAAAAGGGGATATTACTATCGTCCATGCTCCGGACATTATCGGTATGGCCGACGTACCGATAGAGACTCTGCGAAAAAAGCCAAAAAGCTCAATCGCTGTCCTTGCTAAATTAGGAAAACGTGGGCAGGCTGACGCGGTCATATCCGCCGGCAATACAGGGGCCTGTGTCGCGGCCTTTCAAATGAGGATGAGGAACCTGCCGGGTGTTATTCGACCCGGGATAGCGGTAGTATTTCCGACGCCCGAAGGCCCGGTTGTAATATGTGATGTTGGAGCAAATATCGCCTGTAAGCCGAGGAACCTTCATCAATATGCTCTGATGTCAAGTGTATATTCAAAACGTATGCTTGGGATTAAAAACCCCGGGATTGGGATTATGAGCATAGGTTCGGAAGATGCAAAGGGTAATGAAATCGTTAAAAAGGCCCGGGAGCTGATGAAAGCCGACCCGAATTTGAATTTCGTCGGGAATATCGAAGGAAGAGATATTTTTGAAGGTACCAGTGACGTTGTAATCTGCGAAGGTTTTGTAGGGAATGTGATTCTCAAACTTACAGAAGGTCTTGTTGACGGGCTGTTTAAGGCCATAAAGCACGAGCTTATGGAAGAGAAGCGTCTCCTTGCTATGAAGTTTAAGCCCGTGATGAAAAGAATCTACACAAAATATGACTATAACACTTACGGCGGTGCGCCATTGTTAGGCGTTAACGGCACAGCGCTTATCTGCCACGGCTCAAGTAAAAGCAGAACCATAAAAAATGCAATTTTAGCTTCCAAAAGATTATACACAGAAAAAATAAACGACAAGATAGTTGAATGCCTTTCGGAAACTTGCATAAGGACCCCTGATGAGTAAGCTGATTAGCGAGAAGTCCCCCTACCGTGCAGTTATCACCGGTTACGGTTCTTTTGCACCGGCAAAAACCCTGACAAATGACGAGCTTGCGAAGATGGTAAATACTTCGGACGAATGGATTACGACTCGGACCGGTATCAAAGTTCGTCATATTACCACCGAAGAAGAAAGCACGGCGTTTTTAGCTACCGAAGCGGCCAAAATTGCTTTGGCCACGTCAAACCTTGACCCCCGCGACGTCGAAATTATTATTGTGGCTACTATCACCCCGGAGATGGTCTTTCCATCGACGGCGTCCTTTGTACAACGAGATCTGGGGGCGAATAAAGCATGGGTGTTTGATTTAGCCGCTGCATGTAGCGGCTTTGTGTATGGTCTATCCATTGTGCAGCAGTTTATAGAAAGCGGCCGATTTAAGAATGCCCTCGTAATAGGTGCTGAAACTTTGACTAAGATTACGGATTGGACCGACCGGAGGAGCTGCATCCTTTTCGGGGACGGTGCCGGGGCGGTCGTGCTCGAAAGAAAAAGTGACGGACGCAAGGGTATTTTATACAGCACGATGCATTCGGATGGTAACCGATGGGAAGCGTTAAATTGCCAGGCTTATGGTTCCCGGCACCCGTCAACCAAACAGTTGGAAGATCCAAAGAAAATCTATATGCAAATCCGTGGCAGAGAAGTATATCAGCAGGCCATTCGGAGAATTGTTGAAACTGTTAACCACTGCCTGGACCATTGTGATTTGACCCTCGATGATATTACAATGCTCATCTCACACCAGATGAATGCAAGGATTATTGAGTCTGCGGCAAAGCGGTTAAACCTGCCGGATGAAAAGGTCTTTTTAAATATCAGCGAGTATGGCAATACTTCAGCGGCCTCTGTGCCAATTGCCTTTGATGAGTGCGTTAGAACGGGAAAAATCAAACGAGGTGATATTATCATTTTGGTAGCTTTCGGTGCAGGTTTGACGTGGGGAGCAAATATAATTAAGTTTTAGTGATTCATATTATGAAGACAGCTTTTTTGTTTCCGGGACAGGGCGCTCAGGTCGTGGGTATGGGGGCCGAGATAGCACAGTCTTTCCCTGTGGCGGCAGAGATTTACGAGATGGCAAACGAAATCATAGGATTCGACCTGCGAGGACTTTGCTTTGAGGGCCCTGCCGAAAAGTTGAACAGCACAACAATCTCGCAGCCTGCTATTTTTACGACGTCCGCGGCCATATTGGAGGTTCTCAGGACAAATCCTTCCACAAGCAGCATAACTGCGGATATAACAGCAGGACTCAGTCTTGGTGAATATACGGCCCTTTATGTAGCCGGTTTGATTAGTTTTGAGGATGGACTTGTGCTTGTTCACAAACGCGGCCAGGCGATGCAGGAGGCCGCAGACGCCACAGACGGGGCAATGGTTGGCATTATCGGCCTTGAAGAAGAAAAAGTCCGGCAGCTTTGCGATGAGGCCGCCGAAGGCGATTTGATTGTGCCGGTCAATTTCAACTGTCCCGGTCAGATTGTCGTAAGCGGCAGCGTATCAGCTTGTGAGCGTGCTGAAAAACTTGCAGATAAGTATGGCGCCCTAAAAGCCGTACGTTTAGAGGTTGCAGGTGCTTTTCACACAGTAATGATGTCCAGTGCCGCCAGGAGCCTCGCCGAAGCGCTATCTAATTGTGAGATTTCGGAGCCGTCGGAAATCAAGATTATTGCCAATGTTAATGCTGAGTATTACCAGACGAGCCAAAAAATTATAGACGGCCTGATAAATCAGTTGACTTGTCCAATTCTGTGGCAAAAATGTATGGAACGGCTTATAGGCGATGGTGTCGAGAAGTTTTGTGAGATCGGGCCGGGCAGGGTGCTGACAGGGCTGATGAGGAGAATCAACAGGAAAATCAAGGTCGTTAATATCAGCACTTTGCAGTCAATAGAGGAATTATTATAACAATCCGGCGCAAGAGGCGCTGGAATAAATATTCGAATGCTTTTTATTTGGAGATTTTAAGGATGTCCCACAAGAGACTGGCTGTTGTAACAGGGGCCGCCAGAGGAATTGGCCGGGCGATTGTTCTGGAATTGCTAAAGCAGGGCAGAATCGTTGCCGGGCTGGATATAAATCCCGAGCAGCTTAGCGAGCTTGAAGGCCTCGTAAAAGAGGCCGGTTGTGCAGTCGTAACAAAATGCGTTGATATAACGAATACCGATGATTTTACAAAAGTACTTGATTCTCTTGCAAACGAATACGGCGGTATAGGAATTCTGGTCAACAATGCCGGTATAACCCGTGACAAGCTGATGATGCAAATGAAAGAAGAGGATTTTGACAAGGTAATCAACGTCAATCTGCGTGCTGCTTTTATCGCAACCACCTTTGCAATCAGGTCGATGATCAGAAACAAATTCGGGCGGATAATAAACTTAAGCTCCGTAGCGGGTGTAATGGGGCAGGCCGGGTCAAGCAACTATGCGGCGAGCAAGGCGGGGCTTATCGGAATGACCAAATCGGTTGCCCGGGAAGTCGGCAAGAAAAATATTACCGCAAATTGCATCGCACCCGGATTTATTATGACCGAAATGACCGAAGTTCTCTCGGATGTTGTTAAAACCGCCGCAAAGCAGATTATTCCGGTCAGGCGATTTGGTCATGTCGAAGATGTTGCCAGAGCGGTGGCCTTCCTTGCCAGTGACGAATCCGGCTATATCACCGGACAGGTGCTCTGTGTCGATGGCGGAATGGCAATGTAAAAAAAATAAAAAAATATTTGTAGATGGGTATTTTTATATGTAATATACCCGCCAATATAAATAAATACTAATTGGCGTTGGTAGAAGCTAATGATAACGGAGTATGAATGGAAGATTACGGAATAAATTCCTGTTTAATTAGGGAGGAAAAAAAGTGAGTGCTGAAGTAGATGCCCAGGCAATTGAAAATAAAGTAATCGATATAATAAGTGAGCAAATGGGTGCAGACAAGTCAGAAATAACGCGTGAGACCTCCTTTATTAACGATTTGAATGCCGATTCATTGGATACGGTCGAGCTCGTTATGGAATTCGAGGACGAGTTTGATATGAGCATTCCGGATGAGGAAGCTGAGAAAATCCAGACGGTCGGCGCTGCAATCGACTACATTGTCAATGTTGCACAAACAAAAAGTCAAGAGTAGCGAACAAGTTTAGCATGGGTAAACGGCGTGTTGTTATTACGGGCTTAGGTTGTGTAACCGCCTTAGCTGAATCCGCTGATGAGCTTTTCGCTGCACTTTGCGAGGGTCAAAGCGGTATTTCTACCATCGAATCGTTCGATACCGGTGCATACCCGGTCAAGTTCGGGGGTGAGATAAGAAATTTCGACGTAACGAAATACGTTGATCAGCGCGAGAGCAAGCGGATGGACCGCTTTACGCAGTTTGCAATGGCTGCCGCGAAACAGGCGGTTGAGGACAGCGGACTTGATTTTTCAAAAGAAGAAGTTTTTCGTGCCGGTGTTATCGTAGGTACCGGTATAGGCGGTCTTAATGAAATTGAAGAGCAGCACATAAGGCTTTTGAAAAGAGGACCGAAGAAGGTTTCTCCTTTCTGTGTACCCCGCCTTATGTCCAACGCTGCCAGTGGCACTATCGCCATTACTTACGGTCTGCGCGGGCCTAATTTTTGTGTATCCAGCGCATGCGCTTCGGGAAATCACGCCATCGGAGAAGCGTTTTGCAATATTGTTGCCGGACGAAGCGATGTTATGATAACCGGCGGCGCTGAAGCGGCTCTAACGCCGGTAGGATTGGCTTCGTTTTGCGCCGCTCGTTCGCTGAGCTTACAGAATGATGACCCGCAGGGCGCATCAAAACCTTTTGACAGGGACAGGGACGGTTTTATTCTTTCCGAGGGTGCCGGGGTTTTGGTTCTGGAAGAAGAAAGCCACGCAAAAAAGCGAGGCGCAAATATATATGCCGAGCTTCTCGGCTATAGTGCCAACGATGACGGTTATCATATTACCGCCCCGCGGCCGGATGGTCAGGGCGCGGCATCGGCGATGAAATCAGCATTGATTGACGCAGGTGTCGATACAGACAAAATAAGTTATATCAACGCTCACGGGACGGCCACAGAGCTTAACGATATTGCTGAAAGTGCGGCTATCCGGTTTGTTTTTGGCCGGCAGGCGTACAAAATCCCCGTCAGCTCGACCAAGAGCTGCCTCGGGCATTTACTCGGCGCCAGCGGTGCCGTAGAGTTGATTGTGTGCGTAAAAGCCATTAACGAATCAACTGTCCCCCCCACCATTAATCTGAGAAATCCCGATAAGCGATGTGATACCAAAATGGATTTTGTCCCTCTAAAAGCCCGCCAAACAGAAGTCAATATTGCGATGAGCAACTCGTTCGGCTTTGGCGGCCATAATTCCTGCCTGGTTGTCGGCAAAATATAAAAACAATCGTCATATAATCACTTATCAATTTATCCCCAAGGGATAATCATTGAAATCCTGGCCTCCGGCAGCACAGACTACCAACACAAAGCCGATAAATTACTGCTGCTCTAAAACCATCCGTAATCCACTACCGATTAACATCGCTACAGCGACCCAGCCGGCAACGAAGCCAACAATTCCGATAAAGCTTGCATTCTTGAGATCCAAAGGATAAAATAAGTAACCGGATTGGCAACTGGTTAGATGTTGTCCTTTGAGCGCTGTATGAATATATGTACCCGACGAACTCAGGAAAAAGAGGCCTTGACAGGTTTGGCACTTTTTAGTATGATGTTTGAAATAGGTAGGCCAGTGTCCTGTCTGGTTTGCGAAATCGGTTATTAAAGAGGAGGTTGCATTTCATGTTTGAATCATGTGCCAACGCCGCACAAGGCTGTTTTGGGCGACAATCCGTTGGAAACAATTAGAATATGAGTCGATTCTATAATTCACTGAAAGTTAAGGAGCTAAGATCATGTCAAACATTACACGTCGTCAGTTTGTCAAACGTACCGCTGCCGTTGGGGCGGCATTCTCTATCGGTTTCCCGAGCCTCATCCGGGCCAGGGGACTAAACGAAAAACTACAGGTGGGATTTATCGCTGCGGGCGGACGGGCCGGGGCCCATACAGGCGCTTCCCATGAGGCAGGCCTTCAGTGTGTCGCCTTCGCCGAGGTTGACAAAACCAGGTGGGGTGGCGTCCTCGGCAAGAAAGGCTGGGAGAAGGCGGCCGGATATACGGACTGGCGGAAAGTCTTCGAAAAGCACGGAAAGCAGCTCGATGTGGTTTTCGTAGCAACTCCGGATCACACCCATTTTGCCCCGTCGATGACCGCCGTTTCAATGGGCATTCACTGCTACACAGAGAAGCCGCTGACCTGGTCGGTTCGCGAGGCACAACTGCTTGCAGCAGCCTACGCCAAAAATCCCAGGGTTGTCACCCAGATGGGCAATCAGGGCCACGGCGGTGAGGGATGGCGTCGTGCGTACGAATACGTCAAGGCCGGAGCGGTCGGTGATATAAAGGAGTTTCACACCTGGACAAATCGCCCAATCTGGCCACAGGGCGGTGACCGTCCGACGTACACCAGTCCGGTTCCCGACACCCTCGACTGGGATGCATGGATCGGACCGGCAGCGATGCGTCCCTACGCCGGTCCCAGGGAGGATAGCGGAGGCGGTGGCAGAAGAGGTCGCAGGAATAATCGCGGTCCCTACCATCCCTTTAACTGGCGCGGTGTGGTCGATTTCGGTTCCGGCGCACTGGGCGATATGGCCTGCCATACCACCGACGGAATCTATTCGATCATGAAACCGGGCTATGCGGCCACGGCCGAGCCGTTCATCATGACCGGGCCCGTCAAGGACCAGTTCCCGGCCGGGATGGTGGTCAAGAGCACATACCGCGCCAAAGGCGGCCAGCCAGGGTTCAAGACCTTCTGGTACGAGGGCAACGATGGAGTCGGCAGGCCGTTCATGCCGGATACCCCGGAGGAACTCGAGGTCGATGGACGCAAACTGCCAAGGACTGGAAACCTGATCATCGGCACCAGGGGCAAGATGCTGGTCATTGGCGATTACTGGGAGACACCGATGCTGATCCCGGAAGCCAGGCGCAAAGAGTTCGGTCGCCCACCACAACTGCTCGAACGCTCTCCCGGACATCACAAGGAATTCTTCATGGCCTGCAGGGGCGAGAAGCCGCGCGAATTCAGTCAGTCCAACTTCAGCTACTCCGGCCCCATGGCCGCAAACGTCCAGCTCGGCAACCTCTGCGCCCGTGCGGGAAAGAAACTCGAGCTGAACAAAGCCGGCAAGATCACAAGTGACCCGAAGATCAACGACCTGGCCTGGCGCGAGCCCCGCAATGGTTGGGGACCGCTGGAGATGAAGGTCTAAGCGAATCGCCAAATATAAAGCTTTCTACCGTTTATACTCAAAGGGCTGGCAACTCTTTCAAGCTGTCAGCCCTTATCATTCATCAACCTGTACCATAGGTATAATCATTTGAAAAGTTTATCCTCGATGTTATCTCACTTGCTTTGGAGTTTACCCTCGGGTGTGCTTATCTGTTCTTCTGCCGGGGGTCGGGGGCTGACCTTCACGCCAATAGACTCACCTGCTTTGGCCTCGGTAACCGCCGCATTATCGATTTGCATCGAATCAACAGTCATTTCAAGGTCGGTAGTATGCCCCTTAATCCGGATTTTATCCCCGATTTTTAATGCCCCCGTCAATTCTATTCCGGCCACAACAGGATGCGCAAAAAAATCCGATACCATCCCAATCATCTCCTCAGACATTTTAGAGCTCCTTTCCTTTTTTATTGGCCAAACGCCATGTTCATTAATGACTCCGTCAATATTATTTATTATCCGAATTGTTTCTCCAAATACTACAACTTTTTTCTCGCATTGGCTTATACCTACATAAAAAAAAGGTGTTTTGCCTTACGTATTTAAGCCATTTATCGTAAACCTTATAACCTCCAATATGAGATTTTGACCTTGACGAAGTCTTAGATTTTCATATCATTTATTTTATTTCGGATTTCATATGGAGAATTTATAGAATGGAATCACGCACAATCCAACTTACTGAAGCTGCCAAAAAACATGGTAATCTTAACATAAGAGCTTGTGGTAAGGATTTTTTCCCACTAGACGTATTTGGTGGCTCATCCAAAAAAGCTGGCCTAGGCACGTCAATCACATTGCGCGTTGAAGGCCTGCCGGAACCTATCAAAACCGATATTCCCACAGATAAAAAGACGGAGCATCCTCGATGGATATTCAGAGAAAGAGCTTGGACAAAGAAGTTTGTCAAGGTCCACAATCTTAAAGCGGGTGATACAATTGTTATTAATCGTGTATCAAATCAGAAATATGTAATAAAACCTAACGCAAAGAATTTGGGTTTCGACGATGTCGGGAGTACAACCAGAAGAGAGCGCCATAAACTAGAGTGTGCTTATAGAAATTTAATTGAAATAAATCCCAATTTAAACAGAAAACTGGTAAGTTTCCAAGCCAACAAGAGAATTCCTTTTTACAATTGGTTTCCATACAAAGAAGGCTTCTCATACCAAATGGTCAAAATGTTTATTAAGGACTATCCCAAGAACTCAGGTAAACTGTTAGATCCTTTTTCAGGATCTGGTACAACATTGTTTTCTGCAAATGAAATGGGCTTCGATTCTCTTGGAATTGAGATACTCCCAATAGGACAATTCATTCTCGATACGAGAATAGCTGCTAATAGAGTTGACCTTAAGAATCTTAGAGAATCTGTACGTATGCTACGTAAAATTGACTTTTTGAAAATACCAACCGATGCAAATACAAATTACAAGCACATATCGATTACCTATAAATCTTTTCCTTTAGATACAGAGAAAAAGCTTAACGCATTTCTGAAGTATTTGGATTATAAAATCAAAGATCAAAATATTAAACAAATCCTTAAGTTTTCATGTTTTTCTATTCTTGAAAGAATCAGCTACACACGGAAAGATGGTCAATATCTACGTTGGGATTATCGAGCGGGGAAAACAAAAACAAAATTCAGTAAGGGAAAAATTTATAGCTTCGAACAAGCTCTATTTTCCACACTAGACCAAATTGTTAATGATCTTGCAAACTCTGCCGTTTTCTTTGGGGGATCAAGTTTTAACAAGCCAAAGATTAAACTCCAAACCACCTCATGTCTTGAGTTAATGCCTAATCTACCTGCTGCTGATTACGATCTCATTATAACATCGCCTCCATATTGCAACCGATATGATTACACGAGGACTTATGCCTTGGAGCTAGCTTTCTTAGGCATTGATTCGCAAAAAATAAAAAAGTTGCGCCAATCTCTTTTATCATGCACGGTCGAGAATAAAGATAAACAAGATTTCCTACTGAAAACCTACGAATCAAATAACCAGCTTAAACTATTCAACCAGGCAACATCTGCTTTCAACTCTAATAAGGCATTGCAGGAAGTTCTTACCATCCTCCAAAAATATATGAAACAAAACAAGCTTAACAATAATGGCATATATAGACTGGTACGAAACTACTTTTATGAACATTCCTTTGTTGTTTTTCAAATGTCCCGATTACTTAAGCCTGGGGGTAGGATTTATTATGTAAATGATAATGTCCGTTATGCAGGGGAAACTATCCCAGTAGATCTAATTTTATCTGAATTTGCCAGAAGATCTGGCCTCGAAGTGCAAAAAATATTCACCCTCCAAAACGGTAAAGGCAATAGCAGCCAACAAATGGGACAATATGGAAGAGATGTATTAAGGAAATGTGTATATCTTTGGAGGAAACCTGATTGACTGAGAGTATGAGTTATATAGATCACCTCACTTCAAGCGACTCACTCGTTACCCCTTATGAGGAAACGCGTGCTGGTTTTATTGCTTTAGCTCTTGAAAAAAATAGAAAGGCGACGCCTTTTGTTGAGGAGGCAAAGGCACTAAAAGTTTTAGCGTCAAAAGCACCTAACCCTCAAAAACTGTTGAAAATGACCGAAATAAGAGCCTCTATCTTAACAGCGGCAGGCGTATCTGATAAAGCTACTAATCATCTTTCAGACAATGATAAAGATGAAGCGATTAGGGGATTAATAGAAAATTATTTAGAACCCTCAGGGAAATATTTTGTTGATGAACTTGTTTATAGGTTCCTACTTACTAGGGGAGATTCTCTTGGTGGAAGTCTGAGAAACTTAGCTGGTTCTCTATGCGAAAGAAAATTTACAAGAGCACTTATTTCTACTATGTCAATTCAGCATAAGAAGTATAAATGGTTGCACTCAAAATCCAGAAAGTGGATTAACTGTTCAGCAGACGATTCTAATATTGAGTTGCACCTTAAAGGATTGAACTGGCAAACTTCCAAAAATAGAACGTTGATCTACAATCTAACTATACCTTTTATTAAAAAGAATGTGGACTTGTGCCTTTTTAACTGTGCTTCTGACGAGATTATATTTAGCAACAAAAAATCCTGCCACTACTCCTTGGAAAAATATATTGCTTTGGGAGAGTTGAAAGGCGGTATAGACCCTGCAGGCGCAGATGAGCACTGGAAGACAGCAAACTCTGCGCTTGGTCGTATTAGAGCATGTTTTCGCAAGAAAAAACTCAAACCAAGGACTTTCTTTGTTGGAGCTGCTATTGAAAAGGCTATGGCGCAAGAGATATTTAAACAACTCCGAAAGGGTACCTTATCAAATGCGGCAAATTTAACAAGCGATGAACAACTCGTTTCTATTTTTGAATGGTTATTACAACTCTGAAAAAACAGAGCCTTCTATGAAGTGAGAAAACCGAAGATTTTTTCTGCAAATGGACGGACCAATTTTCTACTCATAACTCCAGTCAACGTGAATAATCAATAATCAGCAATCATTTGTAAATTTTGCCATTTCCCAAATTATCCCTTTTCTAACCAAACCTCTTAAAAGCTAAAAAATACAACCATAAATCAACAAAATCAACCTCATTTTCCCCAAAATCCCCAAACTCCAACAGGGGGCATTTCTAACTTCGGTTCGCACTAATTTTTTCTCACTACGTCATTCCATTCCTACGTGATTGTTTGATGCTCATGCTGGCCTTCAGTAGAAATGCTATTCAAACTACCTGCTCTTATCTACGTGCCTATAAGGCACCTCATGCTGGCCTCAGGTACAAATGCTTATACTCCTTCATCCTGAGCTGAGTCGAAGGGACACAATACAGGCGAAAATCGCCCAATTTTCGAACAAAAACGCTGGTAATTTTGGAAAAAATTAAAAATTTCTAAAAATTTTTTTACCTCTTTATATATAAGCACTTAGCAAAATTCACCCGCCCCAAAATCCCCAAATTTTCGAATCAATCGTGCAGGTACGTCTAATTATAGAGGGACTGTTTTTTCCCTCCTAAAAAACTTAATACAATTCTTCATCCTGAGCGAAAGAGTT
>CAZZAX010000074.1:0-27533 GCA_964653075.1 uncultured Pirellulales bacterium | reverse complement strand
ATTACCGCTCTCATTGCATTGAAGCCTAAAAAAACTCGCTTGTTTTGGGACTAGTTGGTTTTGGGCGAGTTGCGTAATTCCTTGATCTCCTCTTTCACCTCTTTTATTTCTTTTTTCAGTTCCCTTTTGGCGGACGTGACAGTCCCGATAATAGTGGCATAAACACCTGTAAGTATTCCCACTATTATTGCGTCAGGATTGTTTCTTGATGCGCCAATGAAGATGGCGAGGACACCCACTGTTGCCATGATGGACATGACAATATAGCCAAGAATTTCTCTATTCATTTTACTTTTCCTTTATATTCGAGAAAGCTTCGAGTTCGACCAACTTCTCTGCCGAAACATCTTTCGTACTCAAATCGCCAAAGACCACTCGGTAAGTATCATCGTCGATCTTCCAGCGAAACAGCACTGCCTCGGGTGATTCGGCGGATACTTTATCACCGTAATAGGCCGGATCTTTGCCGTCTTTTTCCATAGCAGTGCACATCATCCCGACCATATCGACCCTCATGAGCCTTGCGATAAGTTCCTTGCTCGGCTTTGGAGAACCGGGCGGAAATTTCTTTTTAAGTGCCTGGGCAATTGCCCTGGCCACCGTCATAGTTTTCAGGCTGGCCGGGTATTTGCCGTCGGCAAATTCTACGAATAGTCGCAGAACCTCGATGATCTCCTGGCCCTCATTGCCCGTTTCCCACTTTCCCTGTGCCATGAGTTCGTAGTCATCCGGAATCTCGGGTTTGAACAAGGCCGGTTTGATCTCGATATTCCACTGAAAATTGTCATAGACCGTTTCCATCGAAGGCTGGCCGTCTTTGGACGATCCTGTGGCGTTAATCCTTATAGGAAGCTCGTTCTTCTCATCGACCCAAAGCTGAACGGTCGTCTCGTCGAACATGCCGCCGCTGATAAAGGATCCCATCTTTGCGCCCAGTTTAGGATCGGACACCTCGATTCCCCAGGCTGCGACGCCGTCGATTGTCTTACGTCCCAACTCAGTGTATTCGTGCTCGACCATTGCTTTGAGCAGTGTTATCGGGTCGCCTTTTTCTTCTTCCATCTTTTGCATTTGTTCGTCACTGATCGTCACCTTGAAGTACTGCTTCTTGGCCGGTACTACTGTGATGAGGACGCTTTCCTCGAAGAGGATGTATGTTTGCGATTTCCTCGTCCCGCTGGGAACCTGTAACGACGAATCTATGCGGACGGCGTTTTGCTCGTAAGATAGTGTAACATCCTGTGTCGTGTGGGTCGTATATCCTTCGGGGGTTCCCGGCATGCCTTTGATGTCCGTAGTGATCTTGTAGGTCCCCGTCTTGATATCTTCGAGGCGTTTGACAACTTCGGCCCATGCGACCCCGCTGCTGTCGTCAAAAAGGTTCAGTCCAAAAAATACAGCGATAATTATCACCGCCGCAGCGGCAATTTTTGTGGTTGAACTTTTCATAATTTTTCTCCATACATTGACAGTGTGAACTGTCGGTTGGAGTCGATGTTTGGGGAAAGAGTTCAGGAGCTGCTTTTTCAGCTCATCGCGATGTTCTTCATCCGGAGTATCAAAAGGAATATCACTTATAAACTCTTCGATGTATTTTTCGTTATCGCTCATAGTATTTGTCCTCCGTACCTGGCGGCAGCGGTGTTCAGCTTTTTGCGGAGTTTGGCGGTAGCTCGAGAGAGACAACTGCGTACTGTAGAGGGATTTTTTCCCAAACAAGCGGCTATTTCGGTCAACTTCATATTTTCAAAAAAATGCAATGTGATGACAGTCTGGTACTTTGGTTTTAAGGCTAAAAGAGCCTGTTTTAAGAGAACCTTCTTTTCGAGCAGTTTATCATCGGATGGGATTACACAGTCAGATTCCGTTCGGATATTTTTTACAACTTTCTGAATTACGTCCGCTCTTCTTTTGGAATTGCGCAAATGGTCATTAACGGCATTGGTGGCAATGCGAAGAAGCCATTTTCTAAAATCAGTTACTTTTCCATCAAAAGAGCTTAAGTTATGCATAACTTTAAAGAAAACAGTTGAAGTTACGTCTTCGGCACAGTGGCAGTCGAACAGGCGGCGTATGCAATAGTGAAATACGTCGTTATAATGCAAGAGGTAGAGCTGCGCAAAAGCGTCCGGATCGCTGCACGCTTCCTTGATTAAATCGGTATTTTCGTCTTTGCTCGACGCCAATGTCGTTTGCCTTTTTATCCAATTTTTTTCAGTTCCAACCGTCATCGTAATTATAAACGTATGGAGAGGGGAAAACGTCCCGAAAAAAACGTGAAAAGTGAAAAAAAATCGCTCCACCATTAACACAATCACGATATGGAAAGACCGGCTTGCTCCGGCGAGCCGAATGAGCAGATGCTTGTGCGCGGGTCCATAATGTGCGGGACACCGCCGTAGGGCGGCTTTGTCGGTGGCTCAGAGGTTCATCAGCTCCCTGGCCAAGGATTTGGTGGCCTGACGGACATATCTGGTGCAGACCTGTAACTTGACCTCCTCATTGAGTTTTTTTCGACCTTCGGGTGTTGTCAGGTCCAGGCCGCACAGCCGACGGCATCGGCATGAACCGAACTGCTGTGCGAACTTGTCGAACAGGCGCCCAGTGATCTGGAGGCTCTGCATTTTCTTTTTGGCGTAGTCTTTCTCTTTCTTTGCCACAGCCAGTGACACGACCATGGATGAGCCTGTCAATAGACCGCACATCCTTCCCCGCAACCCGACGCCTCCGGCCAGGCCTATTGCAATATCCGGCACCAGGTCGCTTTCGATACCCAGTGCCTGACAGCCAGCCGAGAGTATCGACTCGCAGCAGCCCTGGCCACCAGTGGTTAAACACTCCAGGGCTGTAGCGACCATCTTTTTGGAATCGATAGGTGCAAAGGTCTTTCTGTCGGCTCTTGCGGTCGTGGTTAGCGTAAAGCTGGGGGCGGTTGCCGCAGCTACACAGGTTTTGAGCATTTGACGTCTTTTCATGGTCGTGTCCTTTCATTGTCACCCGCGGGGCATTGTTGTTCGAGATACACACATTAGCTTATGCACTCCAGAAGCTGCAGATTCTAACTCATGAGCAAGCCTGTTGCAACACGGATAATATAGTAGTCATGAGGCTGACTCATTTAATCCACCTTTCGTTCAAGGGTAATGACGAAGCTATTAACAGCAGTATCATAGCATGTTCTTTTGGCCAATACTAAAAAGAAAATAGGCTAATCCTCGATATCTGTTACTCATTGCCTTTCTCCTGCTTATTACGAGGATGTTTGATAGAGTTAAAACCTCTATAACGGCTCAAAAGCCAAACGGTACGAGTCCTTTCCGGTGAGAAATACCAAGAGATGATTTACACTCAGGGCAGAAGTAGATACAACGTTTGCCGAGGTCGCCTTTTACCTACTGAAACCATACCTTTGTAAGCTCTTTTTTGCAGTGCGGGCAGACTGGTATGGCCTGTTCGTTTTTCTCGAAAGCAATCATAATACGCCTCCATTTTCACCGGGTGAATTTGTCAACCGAATCTATCTTCATTGCCGTTACATTACCCTTGTTATCCAGCTCAAAGAAGATAGAGTTTTTATTAAATTCATCCACCCATCTTCCTTTTTCATTCGGCGATTGCAGCTTAATGACCTTCCTGGCAAGCGGGTCGTCCACAGCCAGGCCGCCATCTTTGTAAAGCACCGTAAATTCGGCCTGCAAAGCGGCAAGTGAATACTTACCGAGATAAGGCCTGAATTTTTCGGGAACATTATTGTTTACACTTTGAGGCCCTGATTTCCGTGGCAGGGGGATAATTTGATGTAAGTGCATTTCGACGACCTTGCCAAAGCCAAGATATTTTCTCTTAAACGTGAAATACAACTGGCTCGACAATTTACAATACCACAGGCCTTCTTTATCAGGGTCATTGAGCGCCAAGACAACTTTTCCCGGAATATCAACGGCCAGATTTCCACCCTGAACAAATACCTTTAACACGGTTTTGGTAGCAGGATTGGTATATTCACCAATGTACGCTTTATACATCCCGGAGGCTGTTTCTTTCTGTCCCATTTTCATAGAACCGGCGGTGAAATCAAGCACTTCCATTTTTTGGGGATTAAGGGCAGTTGCAAGGGATTGATATTCACCGATGCGGATGTGGCCGGAATCGACGTAATCAATCTCAAAGGCAGTTGCATCGACAGGTATCCATCCCACCTTGCCCATATATATTTCACTCCAGCCGTGCTGTCCGAAGGCTCCGCCATAATTTGGTACATACATACAGCCCCAGACAACGCGTGCAGGTATTCCAACGGCCCGGCAAAAAGCAGCCAAAAGAAGTGAGTGTGCTCCGCATTCCCCGGCCTTGATGTCGTAGGTCTTGCGGGCAGTTCCTCCACCGGGAATCGCATAACTAATATTCTCAGCTACCCATTTGCTCAGGCGGCATGCCGCCTCCCAAGAATCCTTTGAGCCTTCCGTTATTTCCTGTGCCTTTTTGATGAGGACAGGGTCGTCCGATTCGAGCAATTCCTCCGGTTCGAGATACTTTTTTACAGACTCATCTTTGCTGAAATCGGCGGGAAAAGACGGGGCATCCGAGCCGTCATATCGCTTATGTTCGATTTCAAAGACGCCTTCGATTAGATTGTCATTGATAGTTCCTGTAAAACTCTGGCCCGGGACATTAAGACCTTCCTGAGTTACCCATAATCCTATAGGTTCAACGGTCGCTTTGACCTTCATGTATGATATGGCCTGCACATCCGCAATTGCCACATCGACTTTGGCAAAGAGATTTTCGTCCACATCGGCCAACTTAATCCTATCTACAACCGAGCGGTCGGTTAAAAACATCTTGCGGTTATTAGGGAGATCTGCTTTCAGCACGTGGCTGGATTCCATATCAATCCACCATTTTATTTTTAAACCTGTCTTATGATTCAGATGATCAAAAATAATCGCCTTATAATTATTCCCTGCAAGCTCCAGGTCTTCAGTTCCTGCTTTTGTATACGTTGATTCCTGGATTTCCCCGTCCATAACTTCCAGTGTTTTATACCTCTTCTTCTGTATTTTGCTGCCTGTGAAATCCTTTATCAGCTGTGAGAAAAGCCGTGTATCGCCAAGGATAACATCGGGTGACAGCTCTATGTCTTTTGGCTTTGGACTCATTGTAGAAGTATAATGAGCGATATTATCCTCTATTACCACCTTTATACCCAGCTTTACATCTCCCTGCGAAATATCAGTATTTAAATAGGTTAAACCACCGGTTGCGGGGTCTATGTAGCTTTGTGATTTGACTTCCGTATTGAATTTGCTGCCGAGGGCAGAAAGCATTGCAAATACATTTTCCTCCTCCAAAGTCATATCCTTACCATCAATTACCGCAGGGGAAATATTGCGCTCTACGTATCCGCACAGTACTTCGTTTATTTCAATACCATAATACAGTGTCTGTGTTTCGACCTGGGCAGCTTTTGCCTGATAGCCTCCTGAAACCGATATCAAAAGTGCCAGTACCCATATCAAAGGTTTGTTTTTTAAGTTACTCATTTCAATCTCCTTTTGTATTTGATTCTCTACTTTAATATAAAACGGTCAGCATACAATTTTCTTCAATCTTTATTTCATAACAGCCTTCGTGGTGCCTACTGCGGCAGTGAACGCATTAGTACATTTTTCGTAATTTCCGAGATTTCTTCGGCACTCAGCGCGTAGTTGTAGATTCGGACATCGTCTATCAGGCCATTCCAGAAGCGATTCGGCATCTGCGAATTTTCGCCGATGTAAACCGGCTCTTCATTAACACGTATGGCTCCCAGGGCCGCGGCGGATGCGTCCAGGCTGCCGTCTATATACAGATAGATTTTTTCCTGGTCATAAACTCCGGCAACGTGATGCCAATGTCCATCGTTAACGTCTATGTTTCCGTAGATTGGGCCCCAATCAGAGCCCGGGACGACAAGGCCGGAGCAGGCGAATTCGAGTGTGTTTTTGTTCCAGTTTCTTTGTAGTCTCCAAGCGCGGTCACCCTTGGCGACTATGGTCTGCCAATCTCTGTCGAAGGCGTTGACCTTTATCCAGGCTGAGGCTGTGATTTGGTTTCTAATGTCGAAGGCGGGGTCTTTACCCATATCAACACAGTCACCTTCCCCGTCGAAGGCCAAGGCACCGCCTGTTATCCCATCGACCCAAGTTGTGTCACCCACAAGTTTGCCATTTCGGCTGTTGCCGCTGGAATCGGCGACAGTATTGCCTGAGCCGTCATCAAGTTTCCACCATGCGATGAGCCGGCCTGTATTGAAGCTCCAGAGGTCCCCGGTTACAACAGAACCATCTGGCCGGACCTCATCAATGCGCCAGTAATACGTTGTACCTCTTTTGAGCTCGGGCAGTGCGGCATAATCGCCTGTCACCTCATCCATCAGTGACATCTGGTCGGCTCTGGTACCGAAGTACACTTTGTGCCTGGCAGCGCCGGCGCCTGACATCCAGCTCAGCTTTAATCCCGTAAGTGCCGTACCTTCTGTTCGGTCATCCGGCTGGGGTTTAACAGGTTTTGTTTTAGTATTCAATGGTATCGCTTCAAGCTGGGCCAATTCCCCGGTGCTAACATCCCGCGCAGTCAGGTCTCCAAAAATTACCCTATACTTACCGTCTTCGATTTTCCAGCGCATAAGTACTGCATGGGGAAACTCTGCTGTTACTTTACTGCCGTAGTATGCAGGGTCTTTATCTTCTATTATTAATCCCCCATAGAAACTTATAGACATCTCTAAACTCATTGCTCTCTGGGCATCTCCCGGTTTCGGAGGCCATGGCGGGTTGCCACCGAATGTTGCCAACAGCCCGGCGCGAAGCTCCCTTGTCATTGTCATCGCCGACAGGTCAGACGGATACCTTCCACCGGCATACTCAGAAAAGAAGCCCAGACCTTCGACAACACTTTTCTCATCTGCAGAGAGCTCCACATCCGCGACCAGTTCATAATCATCCGGTATGACAGGCTCAAATTCTCGCGGGTCAAGCTCAATATCCCACTGGTATCTATAGATAACCATATCGAATGCTTTTTCACCGTCTTTGGAAAAGACCTCGATTTGGAGCCTTACGGGCAAGTCGTTTTCCACATCAGCCCAAAGACGTGCGACCACATTTCCAATCATTTCTCCTGCAATGTTGGCAGGTACTCCTCGTGCAATTCCGGGATCACGGCACTCGATACCTTCAACCTCAATACCGTCGATTGTACTGCGTCCCAGTTTTTCGTAGTCATATTTCATGAACTCTTCGAGAAGCTTTCTTGTGTCACAATGCTCCTTACGCGTTTTTTCCCAAAGCTCATCAGTTAACGTCATACGTAAATACGTCTTTTTTCTGGGAATAAGCCCGATATACACCCGTTCCAGTATCGAAACATACTCGTTCATACGCAGTATACCGTCTCTATATGAGATTGTCCGGGAACCATACTCTTCGGAAATCCAGCACTGTGCTTCCAACTGGACACTACCTTTTTCATCAAGTAGTCCTACCATATTGAGTTTCATACGATATGCAAAAGCCCCGACATTCCGGATATTACCGAGCACGTGGCCCCAGGCGACACCGCCGCCATTTCCAATGATATTCAGTGCAAAAAGTACTGCGACGACTATCACAGCAGCAACGGCAAGTTTTGTAATCTGGTTCTTTGCAAGATATTCCAAAAGAACATGCCGTCCGGACGGTTTGGACTGGGTCAGATTTTTGTTGAAATCCATCGAAGTCTGTTCGGCAATTTGCCGCACATCGGGGGGTATTTCCTCGGTGCCGATACTTTTCAGGATTTCTTCAATATTATTCATTTCCATTTTATTACTCCTATCGGGCAAAAGTGGCTAATTTGCCTTTCAAAGCTGCAACCGCCTTGGAGACATGCGACCTTGCCCCCGCTTGTGTGCAAGACAACTGGCGAGCAATATTTTCATAATCCTGCTGTTCCAGATACCGCAATACTATTGCCCTTGCCTGCTTCCTTGGAAGATGGCTTATTTCCCGCCTGACCATATCAGTCAGCTCAGATCTGCCGAGCTTCTCATCGGGGCTTTCCTGGATATCAAGACGGATTTTATTAAAATGCCCGTTTTTGCCGATTCTGTCCCTCCAGGCTTTGGAGTTAGCCGTAAGGACAATTCTATAGATATATGCGCCAGCTTTTTTCCCGTCGAGCTTCTCGATATTCTGCCACATTCCCAAAAGAGCATATTGCATCGCCTCGGTGAAAAGCTCTCTATCGTGCGTGAGCTTCCAGAGAACCGATGCGAGAAAACCGGCATATTTCGTTCTTAGCTGTCTGAAAAGCTCCGCCCGTTTCGAATAATTCATCATTTATGCTCCAAACTTCTACAAAACCTGAAAATTTTCAGCTTTTACAAGATAATAACGCCGGATAGCTGATTTTGTGTAAATAAATTTTGAAAAAGACAAAGCCTGCCAATTTCGTGCGGCATTGAATTGAAACGTGTTTTTCAAACTTCCGATACTGGCTGTTGAGCGGGTAATTGTTTATTGGGGGGCTTTTTGGCTTTGAGCATAATAAAAAGTCCAAACAGGGCCGAGAATAAATAACCAAGGGGTACAAAGCGAAGGAGGGCATCTGTACCAAAATGTTCGGCGGCGGGCAGCAAGGCCATAAAAACGATATTAGCCAATGCCCACGTCCCTCCTACCATAAAGCCCATCCTCTGTCCAAGGCTCAGTCCTGTGGCATGCCGAGACAAGCTTATCATCAATATGTAAGCCGAAATCGCGCAGAAACCGGCGCCGAACAGCACCCATATAGCCATCTTACTCTCTATTAATGCCAGGTACGCGACCAGAAAAGGAATCACAAGAAAAAGTGAGACGATCGAACATTTCAGCTCGCCTTTTTTGCTTGCGATGTTTGCCAGGATAAATGAGCCTACGGCTCCGCCCAGGCCGAACATTGTTGTGGAAAAGCCACCGAAAGTCAGCTCAAAACCAAGCTCGTTAAGAACCGTCGGGAGAAGGTTTGCAAGAATGGTCGTAGAGACAGCCGCGGGCATCGCCATAGCCATTATCATCCAGAAGGACAGCCGTGGATTTTCTGTCCGATCTAAGTTTTTATTTTGCCCTTTCTGCTCTACAGCCAAGCGGATTCTCAGGAATATCACTAATACGATACCGATAACCGGACAAAGAGCCAGAGGATACAAACCCTGCAGACCAAAACGAGAGACAAGAAAGGCCGAAACAGCCCCGCCGCTTGCGTATCCGAGAAAACCGCCCGCCATAAAAACGGCCGTGCTGACCGGCGGCGGAATCCGGCCAAGCTGGTGAACAGCCCGCAATCCTTCCGGATGCACTATCGCTATCCCAAAGCCGCTGACCACCGCCAGCAGAATCATTAGAGCAAAGGCACCGCTTCCTCTCGGCAGAACACCCAGCAGGCATATACTGGCGGCCACAATAAGACCAAGATGCAAAAACAAGGGCCTTCGCTTATGGGCGCGCATATGGCCGATGAGCGGCTGGATGCCATTGCTGGTCATAAGCAGAGCAACCAAAACGAAACCGCCGCGAGACAGGCTTAAAGAAAATTCGTCCCGGATTGCTGGAAGGATGGCGGGCAGCATACTCGCGAACAAATCAATCAGGAAATGAACGCCTGCAAGTACGAAAAGCTGCATCCAGTAAAATGTGGCGATTCTTTTATTCAAGTATCAACTCACTGGCACCTCAAATTTGTTACCGGTGAGCTGTTCGTAAGCCTCGATGTATTTATCACTGGTTCTGGCTCCAATATCATCGGGCAGCTCGACGCCCGGACCTGATTTGTCGAAGTTTATACTCTCAAGGTAATTTCGAACAAACTGCTTATCGTAACTTTCCTGATCTCTCCCGGCCTGGTATTTATCAGCAGGCCAGAAACGTGAAGAGTCCGGCGTTAAAACCTCATCAATTAAAATAATCTTACCACCGACACTGCCCCATTCGAACTTCGTATCGGCCAGGATTATCCCTTTGCTTAGGGCATATTCACCGGCCTTCTTGAAAATCTGCGTACTTTTATCCCGGACATAGTTTGCGGCTTCTTCGCCGATAATATCGACGCAGCGTTCGAAGCTGATATTTTCATCGTGTGTTCCCCTCTCGGCTTTTGTGGCCGGGGTAAAAATCAACTCGGGCAGCTTCTGGCATTGTATCAGGCCGGACGGAAGTTTCTGTCCGCAAACGGTTCCGCTCTGGCTGTATTCTTTCCAGCCGGAGCCGGCCAGATACCCGCGCACGACACACTCAATCGGCAGGACATCAACTTTTTTAACCAGCATACTTCGCCCGGCCAACTGTTCGGAATAATCGCAGAACGGCTCAGGGAAAGCGGTCACATCATCGCTTATTAAATGGTGCTCGATATCCGGGCTTAGATAATCGAACCAGAACCTGGAAATCTGCGTAAGAATAATTCCTTTACAGGATATGCCGTTAGCCATAACCACATCAAAGGCGCTGATTCTGTCGGTAGCAACTATGAGCAGCTTGTCGCCCAAATCATATATGTCACGAACCTTGCCTCGGTTCGGCTGAGAACCAGCTATATTTGTCTGTAAAACCGTCTCCATAACAAATACCTTTCAATTTATAGTTCGCACTGTAACGCGTAAATTATGGATGATAAGCAGCCAATAATCAATTATTTTCCGTCCTGCTCTATTCTAAAATCAACATATCCCAATATTTTTTCTCTGACCTTTTGGATATCTTCATCAGGTGGCAAAAAACCAAGGAGCCTTTCCAGATATTCGCACCGTTTTATTCGTTTCAGCGTCGATGTGAAATTCACATCATAGACCCAGCCGAGCAGAGAAAGTTTCAGGTCGTTCATTGTTCTTAATTGCCTGTTATCCACACACCGACCGCACAGAAGCTCATTAACCACATGTGCCGAGTACCCCGGCTCATCCGGAAGCTCCACACCAAGCTTGAAGTTCTGCGGATTGTCCCGATATTGTTCGTAGTATTTTATTACCACATAGAACGCATCCAGTTTATCGGCATCGCGTATCAATTTCGAGAACAGCAGACACCGGTCGTCCAAACCGGGCGGCAATTCTTTGCGACCGTGGAATTCAATCGCTGATTCGATTAACAGCTTTTCCTGAAGGTCAATCTCATTAAACACCTGATTCTTTTCCAAAACTTCCAGACCCAAACAGCAATGGTCCACACTTTTGGCATCGCTGTACATGCGGTATTTAACAAATTGCTCGAACCGCCCAACGTCGTGCAAAAGGGCTATGGTCTGGCTTATGAGCTTTTGATTTTCATCAAGGCCCAGCTCGCCGGCCAAATACAGCACCTCCTTACAGGTCCGGTGGCTGTGGTTTTCCTTGAGTGTTACATTAGCATTGACGGTTTCATCATCGCCATAAAAGCCCGCAACATAATCATCGAACCATATTCTGAACTTGTCTAACTGTGTTTGCTCCAAAACGTCCCAACTTTAAAAAAATTCTTACTGCGTATTCCAAAATAGTCTGCGTCAGGTATAATACCTTCTGGATGGACAATAGTCAAAAGGAGTAAATAATATGCCAACCGTAAAAGATGTGATTGTCAAAAAGCCTTCCGAAGAAGAGGCTGCGGCCTGCAAGAACTGGCCTATATGGAATTGCCAGCCCAGCACGTTCGACTGGGCATACACGGAAAAAGAAACTTGCCTTTTGCTCGAAGGCGAAGTAACAGTTACAGACGGCAAAGAATCTGTAAGCTTCGGAGCGGGCGACCTTGTGTTTTTTCCCGTGGACCTCGAATGCACCTGGCAGGTCAGCAAGGGCGTAAAAAAACACTACAACTTCGGCTAAAAACAAATAGCCCGGCGTTTCATACGGGATTCTGTCAGGCCTTGAATTCAGCCTGTTCGAAGTCGAGCTTTTTTCCGGTTTCTGCGGCTGCATTTACTTTCAATACCGCCACAGCCGTTTCATATCCGACTTCGGCAGGGCAGTTGAGCCTGACCTTGCCGCGAACAGCATCGAAGAAATTCTCCAGGTGCGGCTGGTGGTATAGTTTATCGCCCATAGTATCCAATATGTCATATTTAGCCGGCTTCGGTGAGGGTGGTCTTATATCACCGAGCGAATCTTCTCTTTCCGGCTGGTTCAGGCCTTCTACTTTCCTCAGGTAACCTTTCTTAACCCACTTGTCCCATTTGGTCTCCTGAACCCAACCTTCCCGGTAAACACCACAGCGGTATCGGGGTTCGGAGATTACAAGGGTTCCTTCGGTGCCCATAAAGCTCTCAAAATATCCGTTGCCGCTGTTTGTGCTTAGTGTTTGATAGAAGGCAGTGACCGGTCCCTGTGCGGTTTGATACTCGTAAACAGCCATTACGGTGTCGTACCATTGGTGGGTCTTTTTGTCGTAATAGTTCGTGCGTCCGCTGGCCATGACCGACTGCGGGTATGCATCGAGGAACCAGTTGTAAATATCTATCTGGTGCGAGCCGAGGTCCACAATCGGGCCGCCTCCGAGTCCTTTGTACCACCGCCAGTTCCTGAGCTGCTGCATTGACTTATAACCGTATCTGGTTAGTGTGTGTGTATCAATTTCTTTTCCCCTTGGCACAATCCTGGGCGGCGCAACCGCTCGGTTCCACTGGCCGTTAACGGCTGTAATCTGCCCCAACAGCTTTGCCTCCTTTAGAAGTTTTTCATAGCAGAATACATACCGGGGATTGCTGCGTCGCTGATGGCCAATCTGGAGGAGTTTGCCTGTTTGCCTGGCGGCCTGCACCATTCTTCGGGCACCATCCAGAGTATTGGACATTTCTTTTTCGCAATAGACGTGAAGGCCGGCTTTGAGGCAATCAACCGTATGGTCGGCGTGCCAGAAGTCGGGCGTGGCGATAATGACGGCATCAAGGTCCTTTTCTTTATCGAGCATTTCCTTATAATCCACATAGGCATTGTTCTTGTGGCGATATTTCTTCAGGAGACCTGAGGCACGTTTTTGATTGTACGCCGTCCAGATATCACAGACGGCCTTGAAGCGAATACCCGGAATTTTCAGACAAATATTCATAAGAACTCTGCCCTGTTCGCCGGCGCCGAGCAGAGCCACGTTTATATCATCCGGTTTTTTACTACTCATTTCTTGGCTGGAAGCTATCGGTGAAAAAACCAGACCCGCTCCCATGCCTGCCGCCGAATGTAAAAAGCTGCGCCTGTTAATTTTATCTTTTGTTTTTTGAGTATTCATTTTTCGCTCCCTTCAATTTGGTAAGCTTAGACTTCTTGCGCACCTATCACAAAGACGCCGTTCTTTTTTTCAGAGCCGCTGTTATAACAAGCCCTCCGTTTATACAGACGTTCTACGTGAGATTTTTAGTATGAGGAAAATATTTTTACGTCTACCCGGGATTTTTGTCAATTCTGATTGAGGAATCGAAATTACTTTTGCTTAATATTCTTCAATTTCAGCAGGACAGTTGAGCTTAGCTTTGCCATTTCATCAAGCATCGCATCAGCTTCAGCCTCTGCCTCATCAATCAGCTTGGTAGACAAGATAAACACTCATAAAATCATCTCGTATCTCGCCAGTGCAGATGGCCAGTCCTACATACCCACCCCAGGCGGACGGACTACTAAAAATGACTTTGTTGGCGTATTGGCGATTATCAAGAGACAAAGGTTTCCACCATTCCATACTTTCGCTGGATAGCTCTAAAGCTTTTTCTACTTGGCGTATGGCGAAGGGATTTTGCCCAAGTTCAGATGCATCGGGAAGTTTTTCAGATGTGTCCATCAGAGATAGCAAGTCCGTCTTATGTATCTCAAAGTAACCATAGCAGAATACAACGCCTAATCCTAAACTCACGGAATGATATTTACAATTCCTTGCGGATTCTGGCAAATTCACATCAATTATATGCTCTATCATCTCTTTTGCAACTGTTTCGTCCATTCCACCATCGGTCATAACCTGGATATCGGTTTTCGGGGCTGTTTCTCGTCTGAAGGGTGAATTTTCAGAAACCGCCCGGTTTAGTTCAAAATCAATATTTTCTAATCGGGTTGCCTTTAATCGTCCGTACACTTCCACTTCTGTGTACTGATTAATCGAGTTTCTTGTATTGGTGTGATTATACAGGCGAACATACCTGCCGAGTACACCATCGGCTCCGGCCATCCAGCCCTCATTTGTCTCGACATAGTTCAAATCAGTACCTTTACCAAGCCCCAGTGAGCCGTCATGGTCATTGTTGAAAAGAATCACTACGTCTTCAAATTTCGGATCCCTTCCGACCTGAACCACAACATCCCAATAGATAGCAACACGATCGTAACAATGCCACCAAGCCACTGCATATATCTCATATTCTTTCTCAAGATCGATGGTAACATGCTGCGGAAGCGTCTTAGGTTCATACTCAACATAATACTTGGACCTCTTGTCACCATCAGTAATATATTCAAGCTCGCCTAAGATCAGCATGGCATCAGTACTGGTGACTGGTTTTCCTTTAGCAACATTCGTCACGTCAGGGGGAACAAGTACAATGGGAGGTTTTTCAGCCAGTCTTTTCCCTCGTGCCGCAGTAAGGTTCGCATAATACGGATCGTATGAATCAGAAGGTGGCTCAGGATAATCAACCTTTAAAGGTATCCATTTATCCATCGCCTGAGTTTCCTGTTGTTTCATCGGTTTTGAAATCTGCAGATTGGTTTTAAGGTCGGGCTGAGGTGAAGGTGCCTTTAGATCAACCCATCTGGGATCGGCATCGTCGGGAACCATAGACTTGCCCAGGCGGGCGTGATTATTATTACCGCTGATATCGTATGCAAACCGGCCTTCAGTTTGTTCGAAGGTCCAGCATGCGGCCAGGCCGGGTTCGTTTCCGGAAAGGGCGACATTTTCATATTCGCGTAGTTCCTGGCGTGTTCGAGCGCCGTTCCAGAGGCGAACCTCTCCGAGCAGGCCCTTGAATGGATCATTTGTGGGAATTAAAAATTTTCCCATTACCAGCGGATGGCCGGGCGTTGATTTGTAGTATTCACCATTGAAGACATGGGTAATATGTATCCATTCGGACACACCGTTTGTCAGCGGATAGCCAACATACATCGCTGAATATGTGCCGCTGTTATTTGCTTTACAAAAATCAATGTGTAATTCTGAAGGTTCTTTCGGAAAACGATGAAGATTTATTCCGAAACCAGTTAAGTAAGCCCTTGGAGTGCCAACGGTGAATCCCTTGGAAATCACGGCCCAACCGCCGCGATATTCGGAAGCATCAGGGGGCAGTTTGGTTTTTATCCACATTTCGATAGTGAAGGGCGGCTCTAATCTCAAGCTGGGGCTGTCGGGCACCAGCAGATAGTCATCGACCCCGTCAAGCTCTACAGCATATCGGCCGGGCGGCGGAAGATCAGAAGGTAAAGGTGTTCCGGCCTCAACAACAGCGGAAGTTGGCTTTTGTAATTGTGATGAAACATTATCAACTCCAGAAGGAGGTGATGGTCTGGCCTGGAATCTGAATCCTTTTAATCGTCGGGTAATAAACGGCTCATCAAAAGTAAATTTTTCTTCTAATCTTTTGCCCTCGCCTAAAACCAAATGTCCATCGGGCTCAAGGATATCTCCGTCTTTTGTAAAAAGGACGAATCGGTATTGGCGGTTCTGAGCTTCCTGCCCATCCCGAACAAATGTAATGAATGTCTTTCCTTCCGCATCGTGTCCAATGGAGCCAAGGTTTACGTGCTCTACGAGTATGATTGTATCGTTAAAATCGGGCGGTATGGCCGGGCCGATGTACTGCCAATCTCCAACGACAGACATATTGTCGAGCTGTGCATCGGGTTTAGGTGCAGCTTCCTTATTGAGCAGTTTGTAGCGGATTTTGATTCCTTTGGGGCTTTCAACAAAACCGTGAATTTGAAGAACTCCCATTTTATACTTAGATGTTTTTATTAAATAAGTTACAGGCAGAAGACTTTCGACGCTTAAAAGAACGGGATCATCGATCCTTACCATAAGTCTGTCAGTAACTTCCTGTGGACCTGCATCCCAGAAATAATTATCCACACTTGCGGCATACATGTTAAAGCCGGCCAATCCATGAACAGCAGGGGCGGTTTCCCCCATAACATCAACTCCATTATCCTTAATCCATCTCAAGACGGCATTTACGTCATCGTAGTTGAGTGTATCCGGTGGAGTAATAAGTTTACCGGTATCCAAATCGGCAAACATATTTACCTTTGCGCCGTCATCATTGACCGTCATCTCCACAACATCAGTGAAACGATATCCACTCCAGAACTCCACACCATTAGCCGAAGGTTCAATATAACCACCTGCAACTGCATCATGGGATTTTATCACGATATCCGACTCTTCGCCGCTGAGCAGTGCTTCAAGGTTGCGACTGTAAGTTGAACGTGCAGTGATATTGCCTTGTCGGCTTCGCCTGATAAGCTCTACATACGATTCGGCAAGTTTGTCTTTGTTATAGCCTGCCGCTTTTATCAAGCCCTTCAAGGTCAATCCTCTGTCAAGCACAAAATAGCGGCCTTTGTTTTTTACAACAGATGCCCAGACCGAAACCCAGTTTTCGGTCTCAATAATTTCTTTGTCTGATAAAAGCCTTGTCTGGCCGTAATCTTCGGCCACCCAGTCTATTTCAGGCTCAACCTGCAAATCGGGTTGCGAGCCTTTCTCAACCGCGTCGCCCCAAGCTTCTTGTTCCAGGGTTCCTTCGTTGAAATTGTTAAAAATTGTTTTCAACCAGCTGGTTGGAGCGCACAGGTCGGTCAGGAGTTTTTCGTTAATTCCGGTACCATACTGAATGTCCACATTCAGGTAGAGTTTTATATCCGGCAGATACACCTGTGAAATGAAACCCGTCCAGGGAGATCTATCAATTATATATGGCCGATTGAACTGGCCTGCGGTTTTAGAGAAACGGACGGTCAGGATCAGACCATCGGGTTCTGGACCAATTCCCCGATCGTTGCCACGTTGCATCCCGGTTCTTTTCGCATTACCCGGCCTAATAATGTTGTAGTCGCGTGTGTTAAAAGATAATTTGATGACCTCGTCTTTCAAATTCGCTCTACAGTCATGATGTTTTGCCTTACACCGTGTCTCCAAATGTTTGTACAAAGCTTGCAAAAGGCGCAAGTAATCCCAACCTTCGGGAACAGGTACCGGCTGAAAGTCCGGATGTTTTCCACCCATGCGTGCAAATTTCTTAGGCCAAATCGCAGCGTGTATTTCTCTGCGTTTCACAACGAAATCAACGTCTGTTCGGGGTCCCATTACTCCAATATGCTCATACGAGCCTTGGGCTGGAGTACCATCAGGGGTAAAAATACTGAGTCCGATATACCTTGCTAATTCAAAAGGTGCAGTCAATTCGTAGTATCCATTCTCATCGGTTACCCTTAGGTCACGAAACACGTTTCCTCCTACTATTTCCCACCTACCTACAATTTTTACACCAGCGGCAGGACTACCATCTTCAAAGGTTACTTTACCCGAGAAAGCATACTTTCCCTCCAAACTCAATTCTTGAACTACTGTTTTGTTGGCCTCGATTTGAAATTGTTCAAATGCTAGTGCCGGCTCACTATTACCTCTTGGCTGGCATGTAAGTATATACCTGCCTGTGGGCACATTTGGAAAATCGTATATGCCGTCCTTGTCGCTGTACTCAATACACTGGTTTCCTCCGGGGTCAGCATAAAGACGAACACTATAGCCAACGCCAGGCTTGCCATCCGGCCCAATTACCCTGCCCTCAAGCACAGGAGGCCGGGGTGGTCGTGACTTAATCGTAGTTGTTGCCTCGTCCCAGGCCAATTCCAAAGAATGATCAAAACCAATCTCAACGGGAACTGATTCATACTTGCCAACAATTGCCTTAACGGTATGCTTACGGCTTAGGTCAATTTCCGGCTTATAATAATTCAACAACAATATCTCCTCATGCTGCCGACCTGGCTTAAGTGGATAAACCGGCCCACTCCATGAGCGTGCTAATATTTTACGCGGCACACCATCAACAATAATATCCGGGAAGTGTAGAGCCATATTTGTAAGCTCCGAATCCTGAGGAGCGGGTCCTATCGCCCGCAAGCCAAAATATTGCAGTTTTTTCCCCGGTGCAGGTATTAACGGTACGACCTGCAGTGTCGGTTCATTGCCGCCGTCAAAGCTCGAATCGACCGTGAATTCGGCAACATTGGAACAGCGGATACCATTAACATAGATAGCGATTAGGTATTCACCATCTTCAAGCGATCCAATTCGGCGGATCATATTCTCCCGCAAACCGTCACGGAACATCGACCACCGGAGACTCTCACCTTTTCTGCTATGAACGGTTATCATACTTTTTGAGTTAATTCTTGCCATGCGTACATTGTCCCCGGCAGAACGAATCTCCAATTCAAATGAATCAATTTTCGTCCGGTCAGATACTAATGGGCCGGCCCAGAAATAAAGATAAAGTTCTTTTGCTGAACGTATGGGACTTCTCGGTAATAGAGCCAGCCATACAGGTGGTTTCTTTTTTCTACTCTCAACCTGCACATTGGTTTCCTGTCCGGGTTGGGATTCCTTAATTAAAATAAAGTTGAGCGTAGGTTTTCCAAATACTGGCTTATCGTAAACAAGCCTTACCACATATTCTCCCGGCCGAGAGAAATTGATCGGTCTGGTCCTCACTTCATCTCTTTTGTACCTATGAGTAAACCAGAAGGATTTACAGGGTACACTATCAACCGTGAACATTCCATCTTTATCGGTTTGTATAGTCTCTAAGACACTTGTTGATGGATACAGCTCATTACCAGCCAACCATATTTCTTCTCCACTTATAGGATTTCCTTTTTTGTCAACTAATTTTCCTCTAATTGTTGCCTCCGGAAGCATAACAAAATCGAGTCTGTAAGGTTTTTCAGGCAGGACCACACCTTTGTAATATTTCACCTGCTTTTTGTAGTAATCCGCATAATCTGCCCTTCCGGACATTGCAAGATTACCGTGCTGGCAAAGGTTAGCTTCATACAAACCCGATTTCTGAGCGTAAATAGTCGCAGCTTGAAATCCCACTCCCCATTGGTCGGTGTCTTTAATCCTGAAATTCATACCGGGGCTGAAGTACAGCTTATAACGTCCATTTTTACCGGTAATAGTTTCTCCCGTCCGAAACAATGTGTCCATTCCGCAGCTTGCACTAACTTTCACATCAGATATAGGATTGCCTTGTTCATCAGTCACGGTACCATAGATACTGAAGACTTTCCCGGGAGCAGTCAGGCCTTCTTTTCGAATATCCGTATTACTTTCGGAATCACCAACATCAACCTGCACTTCGGTCTTCATTCCCGGTCGAAGCGAAACGTTTTTGAAGTCAACCCACTCATACGACCGAGTCTCGAAACGGAAGAGACTTATTTCCGATAGTTGTGGAGAAAAAGCGTATTCCCACCCCTCGACGCCCTTGCCTATACCGCCTTGAACCAGATTTCCAATATGCAAATTGTCGTGTACGTCTTTGGCAACCAGACGAAAGGCGGCATTGTAAAAGTTATGCCACACCATTAAATACGTCTTATCTTCCTTTTGGTAAGCTTCTTCGAATCTAACCACCTTATCATCCGCTGAGGTGCTCCTTTCGCCTCTACCGTCTGTAACGGCGAAGCTTTTCCACGGGCCGGCTGCTACTCCAAGCGGAATCGTGACCGTACTTTGGTTTTTAGGAAGACTTGCTGTAATTGTCGTAAGACCTGGAACCCTTTTACCATTTATCAGTGCAGAACCGGTTGCCATTGAACCATTGATTGCCTCAGGTATCCGTTTCGAAGAATAGTTGATACTATCGAACGGATAGCCATGAAATCGAACCGCAATTTCATAGTCATCGTCATTTTCCGGGTCAGCATAGGAGTTTGTTTTTTCATAGGGTGCTTCAGGCAACATTGTCCCATCCGGCCGCCACCATTGCTTGCTTTCGCTCGGATGCTCACAAACACCAACAAGTTCTACCGTAACACCGTTGGGGAGTTTAGTTTTGAATTCTGATGATTCTGAAGCTTTTTCGGGTTCGAGGGCAAAGTTGAAAGTCTCCACGTCCTTTTTATTAAAAGTGAAATGGCCATCGTACAGGCTTTGGCGTTCAGCTTTATAACCGGGTGCCTCAACTTTTATAGAATGATGTTCCGGCCAAGTAAGAAAGCTATACTCGCCGGCCGAGTTCGTAATCGCCCCCCACTCGGACCGCACATCGGCTTTGATTTGTTCCCAGTCCGACTCAGGGCCATAGCCATCGTCAAAGACTCTTGCCCCTGCTATTGGTTCATTTGTATAAGCATCTTTGACTACTCCCTTTATAACCAGCTCAGGAGAGCCCGGCATAGAACATGCCATCGGCAGCAGGATTGCGCCGATGATGATAACTACAACCAGGCCGATGATTCCGAGCTTTGCTCTTTTCGGTATCGGGCGGTTGAGAATGTGTTTGATTCGGCCGGACAGCGCGCTTTTGGATTCGACAACGCCTATCAATCGCAAAGATAAAACCGGGCGCTTAAAAGCCAGCTTAGCGACACTTACGAGTGTCTGCGGATACTGAGGGGCCTTTTCACCCATTGCCACCAGCACCATTTCATCGACCGCCTGCTCACGAATTCTGCGAATAATATAATTGGCGAGCCAGAGCAGGGGATTATAGAAATAGACAATTTGCAAAACGGTCTGGGCCAGATTCACAAATAAATCGCCACGTCTGATATGAGCAAGCTCATGCAGCAAAACAGCCCTAAGCTGGCCGGCAGTCAGACTCGATGTCAGATTTTGCGGAACTAAAATCACCGGTCTAAATAATCCGCAGACCGCGGGGCTTGTAGCATTAGAGGATATTTTTAATCCAAGTTTTCTTTTTACCGACATAGAGTTGCGGCAGGATTCAAGCATATCGGCCATTACACCGTTTGTCTCTTCGGCCTGTGCGACAAGGCCCCTTACAAAAATCGCCCGCTGCAGCAACAATAATACCATTGCGATTACAGCAGTCAGCCAGACTAAAAATACAGCACCCTGCCAGGATAATGGTGTAACCGAGATAACCGGCGGAGCAGCCGGACTTATCACCGCCGGTTCTTTCACCTGTTCAGTTACGGCTATAGGCGGAGGCGCAGCCGGTGTAAATCTGTCGGCTTCGATATCTGTAAAGTCGATAAACGGCGGAACATTAACCGGCGCTGGCTCCACGAGGTTTGCCTGCGCCTCTGTGGGTGTTTCGGTTCTCTCCACATACGTTAGTCGGTTTCCAAAGAAGTATCCCAGGCTCATTGGCGATGACAGAGAGGTTGGCAGGATAAGCTTTACGAGTACCAACAGCCATATCCAGTATCGAAAGACGGCTCGGACTTTTTTGCGCAGCGCAAAATCGGCCAACAGCAAAATTACAATCAGAACGACGGATTGAACGAACATCAGCAGGGCGAATTCCACAAACTTCAAACCCGCCGAATTTATCTGCTCCAATATCGCATTCATGATGTGTTCTCCATCTAATAAGACGGACGTACAGAACTTTTGTTATAACGAAACTATTTTTTTCCGGTTGTACGGCCTTTGATGCGTTTTTTCTTAATGAGTGCTTCAAACTCATCAAGCTGCTTTTGTGAGAGAGCATGGTTGTCCAGCATAAACTGCATCATCGGCGTAAAGGCTCCGTCGAAGGCCCTTTTTACCGTGCGCATTACCTCGCTTTTTTGCGCCTGCAATTTGGTGATAACCGAGCGGTACAGGATGAGATTGCGGATTCTCTCTGTTTTCAGCAGGCCTTTTGCGACCATTCGGTCCATCAGGGTTTTCACGGTGCTATAGGTCCAGTTCTTTCGGTCTTCAAGCAGCTCCTGAACGGTCGGGGCCGCGCACGGCTCGTTTTCCCAGACGGCCTGGATGATCGCCCACTCGGCCCCGGTTAGCTCGTAATTTTTCTTCGCCATAGAAACCTCCATATCTTTAACTTTGACGAGAGTACTCTACAATTGTAAAGATTGCAAGAAAAAAATAAAAATTTTCTAAAAATAATTTATTAATCCCGTCACAAACGCCGCTACAAGCACTTTTTTAAGCAGAAAGATAACGCTGCTTTTCAATCCGGGCGCAAAGAAGCGGAGCGAAGAATCTCGTGTATTGTGTCAACTAAGATTATTCACTCCGCTGCAGAATGTTAATCGAGTCGGCCGGCGGTCCATCTTATAGCGCGGGCAACCAATTTACGGAAGTTAGGATTCTCATAGGCATGTGAATCGTGGCCGAGCATCATGCCGTAGACCTTTGCTTTGCCGACCTTTCTGGTCCAGCCGATTGTCTTATCACAATCCGGGTGCTCGGTCGTAAAGAGTACGTGATTGTTTTTCTCGAAGCCGCAGTACTTATATCCCTCATCGTGTATCTGGAAATCGCTCATGCCCCGTGTAATCGGATGTGAGGTGTCCTCGATGTGCACATTCAAATCCAAATCATGTTTATATGTACTGGCGCGGTCCCCAGCTGTTCCTTTCAGGAAGTATTTAGCGCCGGTGATTTTGCGATATTGCGGCCACTGGGGGTAAGCACCCATCATGTGGTGTAGAGCCACCAGGCCGATACCTTTTCTTCTGAGAAGGCCGACGAAGTTTCTTCGTCGTTTTCGAGATATTTCCTTCGACATATTATACAGGACTATGACATCGTAATCCCAGTCGCTTACATCTTCAAATATCTCGCTGTGGTCTTTCAACTGGAACTCGGTGTATTCGATATCATCATGGCCCTCGAACACCTTAAAGAAAGGCTCTCGCTGGAAGCCATGGCCGCCTGTAAGTATTACGACATTAATCTTTTCCTTGTCCGAAACTTTTGCCTGTGACGGCAGAGGCTTGACCTTAACACTTCTGTAGAATATAACACTCTTCGGATCATGTCCCTGCAGGGCAATTGTTCCGCTGGATAATTTACGACCGGACATATTTGGCGGAGGCACCCAACCTTCAGGCTCAGTCCAGTCAACTGTGGTCTTGCCGTTGACCTTGATGATGATGCGCTTGTCTTTAACGATAATGTGCTCAGTGAACCACTCGTTGTCTTTCACACCTTCGCGAACATCCTTAACGGCGTAGAGGCTTCCAGTTTTCCGCCAATCTCTATGTGTGTTGTTGACCTGGACTTCGTAACCCTTTGCGGGCCAGCCTCTTTCTTGATACTCAGTGTGGAAATATATACCTGAGTTTGCATTTTGTTTGGTCATTAACTCGACTTTAAGCTCGAAATTCTTAAAGTTTGCGTTGTTGACATGTCCGTTATAGAAAAGATGGCTGCGGGGACCATCGATAACTATCATTCCATTGCGAGTACTGAAAGTATCCGGATTTTCATCATTTACCTTCCAGCCTTCAAGGTCTTCACCGTTGAAAAGCTCTATCCAGCCGCCTTCACGCTTTTTCGGCTTTGAACGCAGTGGTTTAACCCTAATATTTTTGAAATAGACGGTACTGCCGGGATCATGACCCTGAAGAGCGAAGGTTCCACTCGATATTTTACGGCCTTCCATTCCGCTCGGGGGTAGCCAGTTTTCAGGCTCGACCCAGTCAACAACTTTCTTGCCGTTAATCTTAACGATGATGTGTTCGTCCCAGACTATTACGTGTTGGGTGAACCACTCGTCGTCCCTCGTAGCTTCGCGAATATCCTGAACAGCCCACAGGCTTCCGCTTTTTCGCCAGTCACCGTGCGTGCTATTTACCTGTACCTCATATCCCTTTTCGGGCCATCCAGTTGATTGATATTTAGTATGGAAATATACCCCGGAATTGGAGTTGTGCTTGGTCATAACGTCAACCTTAAGCTCGAAATTCTTAAAGTTGTGGTCTTCGACAGGGCCAACATAAAAAAGATGACTTCGAGAGCCATTGACGACTATCATTCCATCGCGGATACTGAAAGTGTCCTTGTTCTCGTTAGCTTTCCAGCCGTCAAATGACTTGCCGTCGAAAAGGCTTATCCAACCTTCTTCGTAAGCTTGAACCAATTGACCGCTCGATAAAACAAGGCACCCTATTAAAAGTACGAATCCTAACTTCTTTGCCATTTGATTTTCTCCTCTAATTGTTCTGTAAAACTTTAATTGACGTACAACCTGTCCGCTCTTAACGATACTCAAAAGCGAACAGTTTTTCATATACTCTTTTATAGCGTCCATGGGCTGCGCAGAGGGCGAGAGAGCCGACGGTTAGCAGCTTCATTATTGACGAATCGTTCTGTTTTCGGATTCCATTTTAGTTTTTGTTCGAGCCTTATGGCAATGTCACTGATATGGCAAATTATGTCCGCCTGCACGGCGACATCAATGGGACAAATCGTATCGGCCCTGCTCTTGACACAGTCCAGCAGGTTTCTTACGTGATTGCTGCTCTTGAAGAGGTTAATGTCGTTTGCTCCGAATTCCATGTTCAGCAGATTTTTCGGATAAGCGTTAATTCCGGAGCGGTCAACATGCACCCATCCATCGGCACCCTCGAAGGCCGTGCCGTGGGAACTCGTTCGCCCGTAGCGATTCTTCCACTTCTCAGGGAAGGGATCGCCGGTAAAGTTCATCGTTACACCGCTGTCATATTTGCAGACAACATTCCAGTTCATAGCGGTATCGCACACACCTTTTTTGGGCCAGACGCCTTTGCCTTCGATTTCCACCGGGCAGGCGACTTTATCGCCGCCGCCCCAGAGCGCTATGTCCAGCGGATGCACACCCCAGCCGGCGATAAATCCAAGTGCGTAGTCGGAAATAAACCACCAAAGCTTATTAGAGCAGCGGTCTTTGGTGTACGGCGTATAAGGGGCCGGTCCGAGCCACATATTATAATCAAGCCATTTCGGCACCGGTACAGGCTCGGGGGAGCCGCCCTCGCTGCTACCGGGAGACCATACATTAATCGTATGCAGTTTTCCGAGCCGGCCGTTCAAAGCCAGCTCGCAGGCAAAACGAAAATTGCGATTCGAGCGCTGCTGTGTCCCGAACTGAAAAATCCTGCCGTGTCGATGCACAGCGGCGCGCAGCGCCTGGTCCTGGGCAAGGCTCAGTCCCATCGGTTTTTCCAGATAGACATCTTTTCCCGCCCTGACTGCAGCCAGCGCCACCAGCACGTGCCAGTGGTCGGGCGTAGCAACAAGAACAGCATCAATGTCATCGCGTCCTAGAAGCTGGCGAAAATCATGATATGCTACGCAGTCTTTGTTCTGGTAGCGCTTGTTCACCCGCTCCTGGGCTGCTTTGCGGACATTGCTTTTGACGTCACAGACCGCCACGACCCGGGCATCCTTCTGGGCCAGAAAGTTGTTCATCACCCCTGTTCCCTGAGGCCCGACGCCGATACAACCGACGGTAATCCTGTTAGCTGCGGCGACATTGCCTTTTGCGCCCAGTGCCGAAGACGAAATGATATACGGAAAGCTTACCGCTCCAGCAACGGCACCGGTCGTCTTTTTAAGAAAACTTCGACGTGTAATTTCTTTACTGATCTGCATAATGCATCTCCTTCCTGTCGATTTGCTTTTTTCTCTTTGTCTGCTGTTCGACAAAAACAAAACAGAGTAAAATTGTAATAAAATCCGTACTTTTAGTCAAACTAAAATCCCCCTTTTGCAGTCTCCGTAGTAAGAATCTTATTGTTTTTCTTTCGCCGGAGATTGTCTGCCCGGGGTGAAACAGGTAAACGAAATAAGTATTAAGAATGAACCGGCAATAAAAAGCGTTATTCGCCTGCGGGGCTCACCGCACCGGGCGAGCCAGTTGGGTAGCGTAGGTGCATCAGATTGGTCGTTAGGGTCCTGCGTCAACGCCTGGCGGGCAGCGGCCAACTGCTCGGGTGTTGCCCTTGGGTAAACAGCATTCGCATCTTCAGGTTCGGTGCCGAGTGCGGCCGGTGCGAGGCGCTTAACAAGGTTCGGGTCCTCTTCCAACTGCTCAAGCAGTGCATCATAGTCAGCATTCAGGGATTCGAGCCGATTGAGGGACTGCTGAGTTACCTTTAACAGCCGCTTGTTTCGATAGTATTGAATAAGGTCGTCACAGAGTATAGAAATACCGAGTGACGCCGCACCGATGCTGAAAAAGACGACAAACAAAATCATCCGAATGAAGTTTCGCCTTTGCATAGTGTTCAAGTGCTTAAGTGCACAACTCATAAGCACGCAAGGACTCGGCGCATAAGCTATATATATGCGGTTCAAGGTGTACTTATGCCCTAACGGCGGCTATTATTTAAACATAAAACCGGCGTATTGACAGGCCGGACCGAGGTCTTCGTTTATCCTGAGCAGTTGGTTGTACTTGCAGATTCTGTCGGTTCTGCACAGTGAGCCGGTCTTTATCTGACCGACGCCCGAGGCAACAGCCAAATCGGCGATTGTGGTATCTTCTGTTTCGCCGCTTCTGTGGCTTATGACCGCGGTCCAGCCAGCCCTGCGGGCCATATTAATCGCTTCAAAAGTTTCGGTGAGAGTGCCTATCTGGTTTAGTTTTATCAATATCGAGTTGGCACAGTCGAGTTCAATACCTTTAGCAAGACGTTTGGTATTTGTTACGAATAAATCGTCTCCAACCAACTGGACACGGTCACCGATTTTTTTGTTTAATTTTGTCCAGCCGTCCCAGTCATCCTCGGCCAGTCCGTCTTCGATTGAAATAATAGGATATTTGTTCGCCCATCTGGTCCAGTGCTTAACCATATCATCCGACGAGACCTTGCTCTTCGGATTGGACTTGAAGAACTTGTAGCTCTTTGTTTTGGTGTCGAACATTTCAGTTGCAGCAGGATCGAGTGCGATTGATATTTCTTTGCCCGGTTTATAGCCGGCCTTTTTGATTGCGTCCATAACGACTTCCAGGGCTTCCTCATTGGATTTAAGTGAAGGGGCAAAGCCGCCCTCGTCGCCGACCGATGTTGAGTAGCCTTTCTTTGCCAGGACCGATTTAAGTGTATGGAATGTTTCGGCCCCCATTCGCAGTGCTTCGGGGAAGCTTTTTGCGCCGATGGGCATAATCATAAACTCCTGAAAGTCAACGTTGTTGTCGGCGTGCTTTCCACCGTTCAGGATGTTCATCATCGGTACTGGGAGTATATTAGCGTTGCATCCGCCCAGATAGCGGTACAGGGGCAGGCCCGCGGCATCTGCGGCCGCCTTTGCAGCCGCTAACGAGACACCCAATATCGCATTTGCGCCGAGCTTTCCCTTGTTGGCAGTACCGTCCAGTTCAATCATCAACGAATCAAGTTCTTCCTGACAGGCGGCGTCCATACCCACAACCTCAGGGGCCAAGATTTCGTTTACATTCTTAACAGCAGCAGCAACACCTTTGCCCATATAGCGTTTTGCCTTTGTGTCACGCAGCTCTACCGCCTCGTGGGCGCCGGTGCTGGCTCCGGAGGGCACCGCCGCCCTGCCGTAGGAACCATCCTCAAGCAAAACATCAACTTCAACTGT
>CAZZAX010000073.1:0-27625 GCA_964653075.1 uncultured Pirellulales bacterium | reverse complement strand
GTGAGCGAAGTGGATGGTCGTTTGGTAGGTTGTGCAATGCACAACAAATCGCTACCCGCATTTCTACCTTCGGTTCACACCAATTTTAACCACTCCGAAGTTTACCCTCGATTCAGCTTACGTGCTTCTCTTTCGGGGGCTTCGCGTCTTCGTGACTGTACGATGCTCATGCTGGCCTCTGGTAGAAATGCTATTCTCCCCTTCACCCTGAGCCTTGTAGGGTAGCGGCTCTGCCCTACCGTTTATTCTATTCCATCACAAAGCCCCGACAGTAAGGAATGAATCGTGGTTGTTATTGCCTCGGTAAGGTCTTTTCCAATTCAGCCAGGACCTCCGGTGAGACGGTTTTTGTATGCAGATCACCGAAGATGACCCGGTATTCACTGTCCGAGACCTTCCAGCGCATCAGGATTTGATCTTTGTCGTCTGGGGTAATGACCTTGCCGTAGTAAGCCGGATCTTTGCCTTCCCGAACTAAACTTGCATGGAACCACACCAGTCCTGTTATGGGTTTTACGGCGTCCAAATATTTCTGCATAACCTCGGGACTGGGCATATTCTTTCCGTTTTTCGTGATGACCTTCATCTGCTTCATCATATTAGGATCAATCAGGTCTTTCATATGTTCCATGATTTTCATGCTGAGTTCTTCCGGATAGGAACCGGTTTTTTCTAAGATGAGTCTCAAGCCGCTAATGGCAGACTGTTCATCCATGGCCGGCATGGTAATCGGTTCGCTGGTCATACTGGTATAGTCTTGGGGGATATTAGGCTCGAATTCCCTGGCGTCCACAATAACATCCCACTGGAAATCCTGTACGACCATATGTCTTTTGGATTTGTCTTTATATTGGCTGGCTATTTCCAGTCGGACCGGGAGTCTCGTTTGCACGTCCACCCACAGCTTGACATCTAATGTGCCAAGCATTCCCCAATGATATTTCGGGTCCGTGGTCTGGAAACCCTCGACTTTGATACCCTCAAGTGTCGATTGCCCCAAGCTGATATAGTTACAGTCCATGAGTTGTTGGACCATGTAGCGCGGATCAGAGGCACTTTTTTTCTTTTCATCAAAAGTGCTTTCAGTAAATTCCACTTGCATATATTGTTTTTTATCGTGGAACACTGCGATTGTTGTTTTCTCATGAAGCAACGTATAATGTTCCCAGAGAGGGATGTTGCTTCCGTTAGGATCGACGGTCTCTGTGCTCTGCCTGATGCCGTAATCTGCTGAGATTAGACACGTTCCCTGTGTCTCGCGTTTCAATTGTCCTGTCTGCAAATCAGTCGTGGTGGAATTTATTTGATACTTATACACCTTGATTCGATTCATCTTCTCCAGCACATCCCCAAGGGCAATACCGGAGTCGGTGCCTTGCAGGAGTAAGTGGCCCAGAAAACAGCCGACAACGATGACTGCGGCTGCTGACATTTTGGTGATTGGATTCTTCATGATAATTCTCCATTTATTTTGGGCAGCCTGTCGGCTGCGTAGAGATTCTTGTTGTGCCTGGAGTATTTGTTCGAATACCTGTTCATCGGGTTGCTCATTGACTCCAAGCTCAGCTTGTTTGAAAACATTTCTTATGTCATCTGCGGGTTGCATTTTTTCCCCTTACTATTTAATAGAGACCGCAGTTTGGTTAGACCATATCGATAGCGGCCCTTGACCGTATCCTGGGATACCTGTTGTAATGCTGCAATCTGTCTGAAGGTCATGTCCATCTCCATGCGACAGCAGATCACTTCTCGTTGTTCATAGGGCAGCTCTTGCAGGGCCTGACTTAATTGAGTAATCTGCTCACTAAGAACCGCCCATTGAAGGGGGCTCCGGCCGGACGAGGCCACTGAATCGGCCTTGTCCATTTGTATCAGGTTGTGTCGAGCACGATTGCGATGTATATTCCGCACTCGATTGACCAGGCTGGTAACCAGATAGCTTTTCAAGCTGCCGGTCAATTTGAACCGTTTGGCAGACTGAGCAAACCTTAAAAACACATCATGCACGATGTCCTCAGCAGCATTCACATCATTGGTCAGTACCACGGCCAGCTTGAGTAAGTCAATTTTGAACTTGTCATAGATCCCGCGTAGGGCATCGCGATTGCCCCTCTTAAACCTGAATATGAGCTTCTTTTCTTCTATCATCGTGCACGATTCATATAAGGATGATTAACCATCGTCCTATTACACACCAAAGGGGGGGCTTTGGGTATAAAAGAAATAGGAAATATTGAAAATGGAAAACTACGGACAGCAAGCATCCATTACAGTCTAAAAACTCTACGCTGTATGCTGCCCGCAATACGCAATACGAATTCTACCACCACCCAATCTGAAATATGAAATCTTAAATATGAAATCCACGCCTAAATCCCAATAATCAATCATCAACTCCGAGCAAAGCGCAATTCCTGAGCATGGCCCGCCCTGAACATAGTCGAAGGGGTCGAAGCATCATCATTAATCGTTTAGAATGCTGTCTTCCGGTAGAAATGCTATATAGTCTGTCATTCCTGCGGAAGCAGGAATCCAGTAAATAATCAATGAATGGTTTACCGAATTTGATCTATTTAGCCCTCAAATTTATTTGGGGCTTTTATTTCTTTGCAAATTTATCCGCAGCCCCTCCGGTAGCAATGCTTCCCTTCGATATTCGATATTCCTTGTTGAATATTCGATATTTCCTTACAATCTCTAATTCGCTAATTCAATAATCTTCTCCCCCCAACCACCCCTCCTCGCAACGTCCTATAATATTATTACTTTCCATAACTACTCATTTTGCCCGATCTAACATAATTTGAACTTCGTAAATATTCCAATTTCCCGCATTTTTCAACAAAAAAACGCTCAAAACCCAACACAAATCTCCGATTTCCAACACAAATAATGTAATACTTTCGATTAACAATTCCCGTTTGTGCGAGTGTTTCTTGCTTCACAATCGAAGTTAATCATATTGCACACAGAATTTACCACCCTAAAGGGTGTTTCCTCAGCTTCAAATATGTTGCATCTTAATGCAATTGTGTTGTGCTGCTTTCGGCAGCACTATAGTTTACCCTCGATTTGAGCTCACTTGACTTTCTGTCGGGGGCAATACTGTCGAAAATCGCCCGTTTTTCGACCAAAAACGCTGGTAATTTTTGACAAATTTCAAAATTTCTAAAAAAATTTTTACTCCTTTATATATAAGCACTTATGCACCAACAACACCCCTAAAATCCCCATTTTTTCGTATCAAACACGCAGGTACGTCTAATTATAGAGGGACTGCTTTTTTCCCTCCCCGGCTAAAAACTAAATACTGTTCTTCATCCTGAGCGGAGACGAAGGATTAGAATTTCGTACTTGAAAATGTCATATATGCGGTTAAATAATAAAAAAGGCAGTAAAATCAAAGAAAAAATCACGAAAAGTTATATAACTTTTCGTGAAAACAAACCCAATTCACCAATTGTCCAAACAGACGTAACTATATTTATAACAAAGAATTACGTAATTTCTACCAGTCTGACAAAAGTCAAAAACAAACCCAAACAAACCCAATACAAACCCAATTCAAACCCAATTGCCCAAAGGCCAAAAATGAACACAAGTATCTATTATACTTTAGGTTATAAAGATAAAACCGCCTTCAGGCGGAAACAAAACAAACCCAAATCAAACCCAATACAAAGCCAATTTTCTGCCCCCCGCCCTATCCTCTCACAAGCAGAACCTTTTGGCCAGGCGCACCATCATTTCGTAGTTTGCCATTACTCTGGGACTTATTGTCCTTCCCATAGGGGCCGACGACGGCATCAAAACAAACCCTTTACCTTCGCCTCTGGTCCCGTCTATCAGGGCTTTTTCGACGATTTTCTCGAAATCACCCGGCTCGCTGTTTTCTATATCCGCCATCTCCAAATTCCCGAAAAGTACCAATTCCCTGCCGTATTTACTGCGCACATACTCAAGCTCCACATCCCCCTGCGGGGGCGGCTCAATAGGGTCAATGGCCGAAGCACCCATTTCGACAATGTAATCAAGAACGGCCCGAATCCTGCCGTGACAATGAACCCTGGCAAAACCGCCCTGCTTCTGTATTGCCTCTATCATTGGCCCGGTGTAACGGACCACATATTCTTTGAAAAGACCGGGCGGCAGATAAGGCTCGGTGGCATATTCCGGCCCGTATATACGCCACAAATGACCGGGAAATGCCTTAGCAGTCTTTTCAGTCCTGGCCTGTATATGCACCGAAAGCTTTTCGAGCAAGCGATGAAAAAGCTCCTGCCCGGTCATTGCAACTACTGTAAAGTCCTCCATACTGAACAAAGAGGCCGCAGCGCAAATCGGATCTTCGGTATCGACCATTATAATACCACTCTCGCCCAGCTTTTGGTCCTCTTCTATAAGGCTTGTAACATCGATATCCTCGGCAAATATTTCATCAGGCAGCTCCAGATAGGCCTTGAGATCATCAGGATTCTTGAGAAGGTGCTCCACCGTCCAGACAGTATCAACGTCGCGGCCCTGGCGTGTCAGCGACATCATTTCCTTACCGCCAATTTTCAAAGTCGTGAATGTAAAAAGACAGTCCTTTTCAACATATTTGTTGGTCTTGAAAAATTCATCACGGTAATTGCCGTCCGATTTGTCGGATGTCACTTCGTGGGAGCGCGTCTTGACGGGGCTGCGCATACGAATAAGGTCTGTTTTCTCTTCGGCAAGCTCAAGCAGCGGCTTCCAGGACGGGTCGTTATAGATATTGAATTCATCCGGATCAGATGGATCAACCTTGAATCCCCCCACCTCATAGAAATTAACCGCAGTACGGTCAACCCGCCTGCCGCACAACGTAGCCATCAATCTTTCGCGTCTGTTCATAATGATTGGGCCGTGTTATTTGCCTATTACCTTCAGTTGCTTTCCTCAACGGCGCCTTGCTCCGGCTGTTCGGAACGCCCTGAAAGGTTTTTGAACAGAGAACGAATGTTGAAAAATCCCCCAATCGTAACTACTATTGCAAGCCCCGCAAAAAGAACAAGGCTTATAATAAAAAAACCGGTCCAAAAGTTAATCCAAAAATTCATTTATCATTACTCCTTAACCTCAGAATATGTGCGGTCCTGCGGAAATAAAAGAGAGCCGACTATCATTGCCAATATTGCAAGTGCTATGACTGTAAGCCCCACAATCTCACTTGAAACATTCATTCCTAAAAGGGCCTGCACCGGTTTTAATCCCAGGATAGCACCAAAACCACATATTAAAGCCAAATATGCACCGACTTTGCTTGCCCGCTTCCAATACAGCCCGAAGACCAGCAGTGCAATGGCCCCTGTAAAATATATAGCCCCGGAGATTGCCATGTAATCCCATAAATCCTGACCTAAATCGTACCAAAGCCCCCAAACCAAAATGAAAATACCAATAGCTACAATAAATATTCTCGTCAGCAGCAAACGTGCTTTTGAAGACAATCCATTTTTAAACCACGGCGCCACAACATCCTGGGTCAGCACCGAACTCCAGCATAAAAGGTAACTATCATGAGTGGACATAAACGCCGCCAGCATACCCGCGGAAATAATACCTATCAAACCAACAGGAAGGATTTGACTCAGGAATACCGGCATAGCCATCAGAGATACCTGAGAATCCACGGAACCGCCACCAGGAATAAAAACGTTTTTCAACGACTCGTGCCCGGTCATATAGACAAAAGCACAAATTCCCAAAAAATACGGCAGAAGGAACCGCATTAGAAAGCCGATAGAAGCCCACGTGTAGATTTTTTTAACGGTACGTGTATTTTCGGCCGAACACGCACGAATCACCGCTGTTTGCCAGACAGCGCAACTAACCAGGCCCAGGAAAAACATCCACACAACATAGGGAACACCGAAACCCTCCTCACCTTGAAACGGGTCGAAACCCGCCCGGCCTTTGAAGCTGGATACTGTTTCAATAATGTTATCCCAGCCCAAATACCTGATGGATAACAAACTCGCAGTCAAAAGGCCGAATGATAAAACCACGAATTGTATATAGTCAAGAACCACTACCGAGACCATCCCGCCCAGAGCGGTGTACAACAATACCATCCCCAGCAAGACCGACATTATAATATTGAGGTGAACGGATCGAGTCAGACCGGTAATGCCCATTACAAAAAGGGAGCCGGCCTTGAGGAATAATCCCATATTTAGAATACCTGAGAATGCCAAAATAATCCCACCAAGAATACGTACACCGCGTCCGAAGCGTCTCTCGTAATATTCGGGTATGGTCATTACATTCAACCGCCGCAACGGTACAACAATGAATCCGGTCAAACCTACAATTAAAGTTACAATAGCGGCCGCCAATGCGATGTGAAAGGCGGCGAAGCCGCCGGTAAAGCCTTTTTGAGACGAGTACATCACCGTAACCAAACCCAACTCGGTTCCAATCATTGTCGCAATCGCCAGAAAAGTCTTCAGGCCCCGGCCGGCAACGATAAAATCCGTCACATTGCTTATATATCGTTTTATATAAACACCGACTGCCACAATGATGATCAGATAGCCAACGACGATACACCAGTCTAAAGAGCTAAAATTGGTTTCAATTCCAACAGTATTCCAGTCCATATCATTCTCCGTTTACAAAACATATTAACACTCTTTCTGCAAGTTATACACAAAGAACCATGTTTTCTAAGCATCAAACAGTAAATCAATCAACCTGCTGAAAAACTTTTTCGATTACTTTGTTCATCGCCTCTTCCCGGGCGATAATCGACTGGACCAGTTTCATCTGTGTGCGGCTGCGGTCGAGATTATGGTCCTGGCGCTGAACCTTGTAGTAGATATCGCCTGCGAGATAGTCGGAAAGAAACCTTATAAGCTGTTCAAAGGTGATTAGCTTGGCGGCAAAAGCAAGGTGCTCTTTCTCCGTGGAATTGAGAAAATGGCTGCTTTGCTCGGCAAAACCTCGAACGAGCACTTCAAACATCTGCAGGTCCATAGCTACTTTCGACAAGTCACGTTCGTCCTCATCGGCGAAAGTAGTTCCGGTACGAACCATATCACCAAAATCGTATATCGACAGGCCCGGCATAACGGTATCCAAATCAATTACACAGACACCTTTGTTCGTATTTTTGTCCAGCATCACATTGTTTACCTTCGTATCATTATGCGTAATACGAACGGGGATTTTACCTTTTTCCGCCAAATTCAGCAAGACGTCACAGATAGACGCATGACAAAATAAAAAATCAATTTCGGGTTTTGCATTTTTCGCTCGATTACAAGCATCTTCTTTAAGAACACGCCGGAAGGTCTTGAAACGCTTCGGTGTGTTGTGGAAGTCAGAAATGCTCTCATGCAGAACCGGCCCCGGGAGGTCAACCAGCATCTTCTGGAACCAGCCGAACATTCTCGCCGCCTCAAAAGCCAACTGGGCAGAATCAACCGTATCGTATGCAACAGCATCCTCTATGAAGTTATATACGCGCCAAAAGTTGCCCCCGGCATCTTCGTAAAAACATGTATCATCAACAGTGCCGATAACAGTCAACTGGCGAGATGCCAGGTCCGGATATATTCTCTTGGCCCTGCTGCGTATGTGCTCGGTTACACGGACAATGTTTCTCATAACCGAAGGAGGGTCTTTGAACACGGTGTGATTTATCCGTTGCAATATATAACGGACAATATGTTTGTTCTTCTTAGTCGTCAGGATGTACGTATCATTAATATGGCCACGGGGCAGAGGTTTTATTTCAGTTAAATCACTATAGATACAAAAATGTTTTACGATTGACTTGAGGTCGCGTTTCACGATTGTTCCCAGAGGTTCTCCGGATAAAGCCCCTGCTCTATGAGCCGGCGAATACATCTTGCCGCTATGGCCGCATCCCGACGGTAAGTAACTCCAAAGCACTCGTCATTTGCAGGCAGGACTTTCACTGTGACTTTTCCTTTTTCTATGAGATCATCCACCACAGTCGGTATAAACAACTCCGAATTTTTTTCATTGCTTCGCTCTTCGAGGAAGCGCCTAAAGCATAATTTGAGATGACCGAAGATTGACGGCTGAAATCCCCACATATTCCTCGAAACAACTTCATTGCCGGTCAGGACATGTTCTGTTCCATCTTCCTCAAAATAGCGGACACCAGCCGGGGTAATCTCGACTTTTTTGCGTTCAACGACCCCCCTTAAGAACATCTGTTCATCACACCGGCACACACCCCTTGAGACAGATCCGTATTCACTTAAAGTATCTTTGAGTTTATAGCCGACCATTGCGTAATCATTTCCGGAAAGGTCTTTCCTTGTTAGAAACCGGGCAATTGTCTTAAACGAAGCGGGGCCATAGTAGTCATCGGCATTAATGACTGCAAAGGACTCATGGATTACATCACGGGCAACGAGTATTGCATGTCCGGTACCCCAGGGCTTGTCACGGTCTTTCGGCGGCTCAAAATTATCAACACAGGCGTCCACTTCCTGATAAGCATAGGCTGTTTCCACAAGGTTATTAAACTTTTTGCCAATCTTTTCTTTGAAAGGGCTCTCAAAATAATGTCGAATCACAAAAACTAATTTACCAAAACCGGCATTTATAGCATCATAGATAGAATAGTCGATAATTATTTCTCCATTTGGACCAATCGGATCAATTTGCTTAAGTCCACCGTAGCGAGTGCCCATGCCTGCCGCCAAAATCAATAGAGTCGGCCTCATTCAAAATCCTCTTCTTTGATCCCGATATCATGACTTTTCTACCTACGCGCCCTTATTCTATTAAAACCCCCATAAGCACCTCTGCTTGGGGAGCTATTGAATCCACGTCCCCCAAAACCAGCACCTCCGAAGGGCATCATGCCGCCAAAAGGCATCCCACCAAAACCAAAGGGCATGCCAAATCCGGGCATAAGACGATAATTAGCAGGCTCACTGACTAAATCTGCAATATCATAAATACGAGTTACCATTTTCCTGGGTAAAGAGCCTCGTGTTGCAATAATTATAACACCATCATCAACTACATATCCCAATTTTTCCACACCACCCGCTGAAACCGACATTAACAGGACTTTAAGGTGAGTGCGCAAAGGGACTTTTGAAAGGCCATTCATCCCAATAGGAGTTTCTCTATAGATGTCCGCGTTCTCCTGCAAATCTTTCCAAAGCACCGCGATATTCAACGGGGGTAAAGTTGAATTACGTAAAATGTCAATTGCTTCGCTGAAAGGCATTTCAGGTTTAAAAGTCGATGGATCTGCAGTCGTCCTTTTTACAGCCGTAAGTCGTCCCCCAGCGGACTGCTTGTAAGCTGTTTTGGGTATTTGCGTTATCTGATTCTCCGAACTGCTTCGAGTGGCAGAACCTTTCGAACTTGCTCCGCATGTTTCTGTGACTAAAAGGAAAATACTCGATAAGCTAACAACTATTACACCAAAAAATCGTGTTATTTTTTTCTTTTTCACTTTTTATTCTCTTTTTTACTAAATTATTTTTCTACATAGTATACAAACATTTACGTTTTGGATAGAAAACTCTTTTTTTCTTATGGGAACAAAAAGCGGTTCAATTTATGGTATAGACACATCATTGTTAGGTATAAAGTTTTTGTGCCATTTTTGTATCCACAATTCTTGAAGGTAAATCCTTTCCACATGGCTGTCCACAAATCCAATATTGGTTGCTTTTTTATGCCGGTCAACGCAGAAGCGCCCCATAAAGTATCCTTCTGCGTGGGGATAGTCGGGATATCCAACCTCTCCAGTCAGGTCATCGGGCACCGTATCGTTTTCAAAAGGCCACGAACCAACCCACACAGAATCACCTAAGAGCGGCACGCGCTGCTGAGCATCCGAATACTTCATGTAGAAATTGGCCTTAGGAAAATCCGGAGCATAAATCGGATCGTCGGGTAATAACCACAGGTTCAGTCCGTAGCTGCCCTCACCGCCCATAAAGCGCCACGAGGAATAAGCCGAGCCGTAGAACGATTCCCCGGAACGGTCCTGGCGTTTTGCCATAGGGCAAAAAGTTACTTTCATAACACCTTCTATGTGTTCCTGGGGATTATTCTGATAATCCTTAGCGCTCAGATACGGCGCCATTTGATGGAACCAGTACATGCCGGGCTGATGAGAAAAGGGCATAGTTTTGTCTTCATGGTCAAGGGTGTAAAGATTCATGGCCAGGCACAACTGCCGGAGATTACTCTGACAAGCACTCGAACGCGCCTGCTTGCGGACATAATTAAGCGCAGGCATTAAAACAGCCATCAATAATGCAATTATGGCAATTACAACCAGGAGCTCGATGAGTGTAAATGCCCAACGCTTATCCATAAACGTACCTCAGTGTATCAAGTACATAGCCGGAAATTAAAATGATAATACATTTATTGAGTGAAAAATCAAGAGAAATGTTCGTTTCGGCATGGAATTTACGGAGACAGGTATAGAATTCCATGTAATTTATGCTTACTAATTACAGATAAATGCTCAGTTACTCATGCTCATGACAATGGCACGATATTCTATTGTTTGTTCTATGTCCGCTGTTGTTCCGGTTAGTGATCGTCGGTCTGTTTCTTCTTGATCTGTTCGGACAAGACATGTTGCAGGTCACTAAATGAATTTGCTTTTGAGGCGCCTTCAATGGCCTTGACAGCAACATCCTGAATCTTCTGGTAAGCAGCATCTTGTTGGGTAGAAAGCTTGGCAATCTGTTCATTTTGTTCTTTTACCGTTTTTTCCAGAGAATGTATTCTGGCTGTCTGTACATTGCGCTGGCCTTCGAACTCCTTTTGCAGAAGGTCTTTCTGGTACTTGGTCTCTAATTCAATACGCTCGGTATTTTCCTGAACCGCCTTAGCCACGGCTGCTTCCAGTTTCTGGGGAAACTCAGCGACTTGAGCCTGGAGAGACTCGAACTCTTTTTCTCTGCTGTTAATCTGTTTTTCCCGCTCACTGAGTTCTTTTTCAGTTTGTTCTTTCAGGGCCTTCATCTGGTTTTCCAGTGCTTGTTTTTCCACCAGTAGTTTGGCTTTTTCATCTTCGAATTTATCTCTGGCCAACTGCTGTTCCCGCTCAAATGCGTATTCGTATTCCTCTTTTTTGCGTTTGCGATCTTTATCCTCTTTTTCTCGCAGTTCTTTAATTTCAGCTTGATGGTCCGCTTTTTCTTTTTGCCACTGTAGTTTCGTAGCCTCTATTTCCCGGGCCAAACTTGCCTGCTTGTGAGCCATTTCCTCTTCGAACATGAGTTTTTCCTGACGTTGGGTTTCGATCAAAGCGGCCAGAGTTGCTGCGGCTTTTTCAATTTCATAGATTTCCTTGAGCTCTCGCTCTTTTATCTCGATGGCGAGTTGAACCTGATCGAATTTGTTGGCCTCTGCTGCCAGCCTGTCGGACAGTTTGTTCAACATTCCCCCAATTTCCTGTTTGAGCTTGTTGGTCTCCTGGATCACGCCATCTGCAGAAATACCAGCAACAGCTTTTAGAATACTCTCTTCTTTCTTTTCTTTGAGCTTTTGTTCCGGTTTTAATTGTGCCTCCTCTTTTTCATGCAACTGTTGCAACATCTCGTGATAGGCATCAAGCAGTTCCTGTTTGGTATTTTTCATGCTGAGTTCCATATCATTTATCTTTTTTTTAGGTGCCGGCATGAGTGTTCTCCTTGAATTGTTTTGCAGCTTTTCAGCCTCCTTCCGATTTATTGATTCAAAATGATTCGGTTACTATCTAAATTGTATAGAGGTTTCACTCAATTTCAATGGTTTTGTACTCAAACTTTGTTTTTTTTCGCCCTCCTCCCTCTCATTCGATAGTTTTGCTACAACTTAAGTCGATCTAAGCGGTTATAGCAACATCAAAGGAAAAGCTACCGGGACTTACAAAAACGGATTGCATGGCCCTGACAGAATATCTGGTCACGCCCCATCAATTACAGGTTAATCAGAATCTGAATTGAGGATTCCGGACATGAACAATTCATTCTCAAAGAGCTGTTTCGCAAGCATGGCATATCCTTTGTCCAGCGGATGACTGGCATCAGCATACAACTCGCTGGGTAATGCCGGAGCAATATAGTAGTCAATATTATTTTGCTGCAGCCAGACTTCGATCTCACTTTTCATCTTTCGATAAATCTCTACGCTCCCGCCCTTGAGCATGTGCTCATTAAACGGGCCAACGAGAACGAATACTCTGTTACCTCTTCTTTTGAGCAACTCGGCTGAGTGCCGGAAAAATTTCCACTGCAGAGACGTTTCGAGCTTAACCCACGGAAAATCTTTTTGGGCAGTCCCTTTCTCCACCCATGAGATATGTTCGTTCTGATTATCGTTTACCAGGAATGGAAGCTCAAGAGTAACGGCGCCGGCGGGATTTTCATAGGGGTGCTCCAGAGTCCATGCAGGGATATCCATATTCTCAAAATAAGTTACTTTCAAATGAGTTGTCCAGTTTAAGACAGGCACATATCGCTGGGTAACAGCGGAGAACCTTTTGGAATACGGATCCTTATAACAGGGTATTTTCGGAATAAACTGGGGGGCCAACTTGGGATGATTGAAATGAAACTCTTTTGTGGACTGTAAATCCTGTTTACCGGAACTCATCCATAAAGGATTAAAATGCAGCACAATTTTCCTGTCCGAGATGTCACGGCCATAATATTTAAGCAAACCCGCCAACGCCACGGGGTGGATGCCGTCCACACCCAAATTTGCAAACTGGTCCCGGCCAGTCATTTGGTTGAGATAATGCGACAAGGTGTTATTTTGAGAGACGTAATGGCCCCAAACGACGGAATCTCCAATTACAAGTGTCTCGTACTTTGAGATTGCCCACCGGCAGTATCGGCTGTACAACCAGTAGTCATTACTTAACTCATAGGGCAGGCGAAAGTCGGCTTCAGGCTCAAATTTCTCTATCCGTTCCCAAAGTCCAGGCCCAAAACAAAATAAAGCCGAAGCAACTATACAGACAAAAATCAATTCGTATCCGGACAATCTCACACAGTTGGAACTAAAAGCAACCTCAGATTCCTCAGGCGGATATGTTTTTTTTGGATTCTCTAATATGCCGCTTTCATTCATCGCATTTTACCTTTAGTTAAAGGACTTTAAGGTCTAACTAATATCAAAACTGCAAATATATAAACGCTTTGTCACTTGTAGGAGCAAAGACCACTAAATAGAAAACCACCAAAAGAAAAATTCCTATGCGGACGTATCTTAGCTCAAGGACCCACCTAATCCTGGATTCATAAGCAAACTGATAAAGCCACACAGCAACAATCAAAACCAGAGCAAGCAACGGACAATAAGGATTTTCCAGCCCGAAAGTGAACATTCTTACCAAAATCACCCATGCATCATTTATTGTTTCAGCCCGGAAGAAAATCCACGCAAAACTGACAAAGACAAACACAAGAAGCTGTTTTGCTATTTTGGGCACCCTATCTTTGTAGAATGCGGTTCTTTCCAACTCCCGTGTACAAGAATATCCGAGTGCATGTACGGCCCCCCAGATGACGAAAGTCCAGGCCGCACCATGCCATAATCCCGAAATTACCAAAGTGAGAAACATATTTCTGTAGGTATTGAATCTGCCCTTGCGGTTACCTCCGAGAGGAATATAGACGTAGTCTTTGAACCAGGAAGAAAGGCTGATATGCCACCGTGACCAGAAGTCACCCAATCCCGTTGCCAGATACGGATTATTGAAGTTCAGCATTAAGCGAAATCCCATCATTCGCGCTATGCCCCGTGCCATATCCGTGTAGCCGCTGAAGTCGAAATATATCTGCCAGGAAAACAAAAAAGTAGCCAGGATCAACGCCGGCGCATGAAACTGCCCAGGGGCATCATATACTTTGTCAACATACATAGCCATATAATCGGCCAAAGCAACTTTCTTGAAAAAACCGACGACAAAAAGGGAAACACCGTCCGTCACATCGTGTACGGAAATCCTCGGAGGTTTATGCAACTGGGGGAGTAAATTTTTAGCTCTTTCAATCGGCCCTGCAAGTAATCGCGGGAAGAGTGAGACAAAGGTGGCATATTTTATGAAGCTTGTCTCCCTGTCTATATTGCCACGATAGTAATCAATTGTGTAGCTCATTGACTGGAAGATATAGAACGATATACCCACAGGTAAAAGTATGCCGGGAGAAGCAATTTCATAAGGCATTTTCAATGAAGACAACAGAAGGTTGATATTGTCGGTGACGAATCCGCCGTATTTGAAAAAGCCAAGCAGCCCGAGATTATTTACAACACTAATGGAAAGCCACATCTTCCTTCGTGCACTTTTTTCCATTTTCATCACTACGAAGTAGTCCAGCATCGTCGAATACGAGATAATAATCAGATATAAGGGATTGAAACAGGCATAAAAGAAATATGAAGCCGCCAAGAGCCATGGAAATCTGAGCCTGGTGTTCCTGAAAGCCAGGTAGGCCGGATAGACAATAATAAAAAATAGTGCAAACGGCCAGGTATGAAATAACATTCCTTGCGCCCCTTTATCTCGTCAAGACCCGAATGTGAGCCTCTACCGAAGCAGCCAGCCCTTCCAGGCCATATCCCCCTTCAAGAACGGACACAAGCCGACCTTCGCAGCACTTTTCAGATATCTCTTTGACAATCTGTGTCAGTTGAGCAAATCCTTCAGCAGTGACCTTCATGCCGCCGAGCAGGTCATCTTTATGGGCATCAAATCCGGCAGATATGAGCACAAAGTCGGGAGAAAAGGCAAGGGCTGCAGGCTCAAGTTTCTCTTTGAATGCTCTAAGATAATCGGCATCTCCGGAACCAATCGGCAAAGGAACGTTAATGTTATAATTCAAACCTTGTCCATCCCCTTTTTCTGTTTCGCTTCCGGTTCCAGGATAGAAGGGATACCGGTGAGTACTAAAATACAGAACCGAAGGGTCGTCATAGAACATCGCCTGAGTACCGTTGCCATGGTGTACATCCCAATCAACAATAAGTATATCTGAGAGGTTATGTTTCTTTTGAATATATCTTGTGCCGACAGCAACATTGTTAAAGATACAGAATCCCATTGCTTTATCCTTTAGTGCATGGTGGCCCGGCGGACGGACCGCACAAAAGGCATTCGTGACCTTTTTTTCTACGACAGCATCAATAGCAGAGAGCACCCCCCCTGCTGCTACCAGCGCTGCTTCATAGGATTGTGTTGATATCGGAACATCCATAGAATCAAGGTATCCTGCATTGTTCTCACAACTTCTTTTAACACGCTGTATATATTCAGGAGAGTGAACCGTTGTCAGCCATTCGTAAGGGACCGGTTTAGGTGACAGTTTGATTAATTGAGAGTATAATCCACTTGTTTTCAATCTCTGGGTTATCGCGACTAATCTCCCAGATGTTTCCGGATGGCCTGGTGTTGTTTTATGTTCGAGATAGATGTCGTCATAGACCAGACCCGTCTTCGATGTTTTTCGATTTTGTTTCTCTTTTACCATATTCTTCCCGGGAGATGTGTTATTCGATGCGTTTCGTACACAGCGAAATCCTATAGCATCACTCGCAAGACAAGTATCATCGATAGAAGGGTCGCTCGAACGATATGATGACCGGCAACTGTCGGAACTGGAATTCCATGCTCCGCCTCTCAAGACCCTTTCCTTACCTTTCATTGGTCCCCTCGGATTCTTTTGGTCGCTATTTTTGTAATAATTCTCGGAATAAAAATCATTGCACCATTCTGATACATTTCCATACATATCATAAAGCCCCCATGGATTGGATTTCTTCTGTCCAACAGGATGAGTTCTGTCTGATGAGTTCTCAGCGAACCATGCATGGTTCTTCAAATTCCTCACATCGTTACCAAAGCTGAAATTTGTGCGGGTACCGGCCCGGCAGGCATACTCCCATTCGGCCTCCGTGGGCAATCTGTACCCATTTGCCTGGAAATTACATTCCCAGGATTCTTCATCGTAACAAGGCTCAAGACCTTCCGCACGTGAACGCTCGTTGCAAAACAGAATGGCATCGGTCCAGTTAATCTGCTCCAATGGATTATTCGGGTCTTTGAAATGAGAAGGGTCGGAGATTTGAAATTTTTTGAATTGCTCCTGAATAACCTCATATCTGTCCATCCAGAATGAGCTGATCCATACCTTATGCAAAGGCGATTCATCCGGTGAACCGCTGCTGCTTCCCATATCAAACCATCCTTCAGGAATTTTTACCATCTCAATTCCGGTATTTGTTATTATAACCTCCATTGGACTGGGTGCATCCTTAACACGTCGACAACCTAAAACAATTGTCAATATAATCAGCAAACAAAGGGCTTTGCTTGTCAAATCTCTATATGGGATGGTCATTGACAATCTTCCTTTTTCTCAGCTTCTTTATAATATAAGTGGCGGCAAAATGAATTTTCGGTCTCAACGTTTTGTTGTTGTAATCGGCACCCAATCAGGTTCTTTGTTGTGATTGCCGTCTCTGGTAATTTCCACCCACTTGCCTGACATATCACTGACACAGATATTCCAGCCCGGCGCTTTTCCTCCTACCATTTCAGTTGCCTTTGGGCCGTGACTGAAAGCAATGTACCTGCCATCCGGCGAGAAATCAGTGTGATAAACCTCATATTCTTTTCGACACTTGATAAAACGGCAAACATCAGTCACCTGAGGTGCTGAGGATGCAAAATTGATATTAGCCATACATAAATCCCAATCAGTCAATCCCCAAGTTATCTTCTTGTCATCGAAGCTAAAATCAGGTCTGCAACCCGTGACACCAAACTTAGTTAAATCATAAATATTGTTACCGTCGGCCTGAATTGCCAGGTTGGCATGTTTGAAATCCATACCTCCGTGCACCGTAGCAAGAAACCAATTGCCGTCCGGCGACCAGCAAATATTATAAAGATGATAAAGACTTTTATTTCGATGCCCTCTGTGTTGTCGCGTATCTATATCGTAAAAGAAAATCCCCGTAGTAGCATAGTCTTTAATGGTGTAACGGGTAAATTCCCCCTTTAGATAAGCGATAGTTTTACTATCAGGACCCCAACAGGGCTGCCGGGCATTATCAGCAACTTTTACCCGTCCGGTCCCATCGATGTTGATATAATAGACATTTCGAACCTTCTTATTTCCAACCATTTCATCTGCAACGAAACATATTTTGCTGCCATCGCCGGAAGCATGAGGATATAACTCATCCACATCAGGAGTCCTGGTTAGATTAACAGGATTGGAGCCATCTGCATTTATCAGGTATAGCTCCCAGTTCTCCCTGCCATTAGTCTTACGATAGGTTTCATATACAATTCTGAAAGGAATATTTTTGAGGTTTAGTTCAGATTTTGGATAAGGTATCTGCCGAAGCTTAGAATCATCTTTCAGCCTTGTGGCACAAACAGCTTCATTAACTACAAGCAAACCCAATAAAATAGTAAAAAAAGCATACCGTTTCATTGTAATTGTCTCCTTTTAATCAGATGGCGGCCTATTTTGAAATCGGCACCCAATCGGGTTCCTTGTTATGATTGCCGTCGGCAGTAATTTTTACCCAATTTCCGGACATATCACTCACACAGATATCCCAGCCTCTGGCTTTACCGCCAACCTGCTGCGCTCCATTGAAAGGGCCGTAACTGAAAGTAATGTACTGCCCATCCGGAGAAAAATCGACATGATAAACTTTGGATTGACGCATGCATTCGACAACCTGGCGTATATTAGTCACCCGGGGTGTAGGGCCCGTCAGGTCGATATCACCCACACGTAGATTCCAGTCAGTCTCACCCCATACCATCTTGTTGCCTTCGAGATTAAAGTCCGGCCGGCAACCCTTTACCCCCCACCATCCCAGGTCGAATACCTTCGTTCCATCGGCCTCAAAAACGAGGACAGCATCGCTGTAGCCCAAGCCTCCCTGCACGGCAGCAGCAAACCAATTTTCGTTGCGCGACCAACACAGAGCGTAAATGTGATGTAAATTTTTATTTGGATGTGGTGTGTGTGAACTGGCCTGAAGGTCGTAAATTATTAGCCCCGAGGTTGCATACGGCCTCGGATTGTATCGTTCAAATTCTCCCGGCAGATAAGCGATTTTTTTGCCGTCAAAACTCCAGCAAGGCTGTCGGGCGTTTGCGGCAACCTTGAAACGTCCGGTTCCGTCAATCTTCATATAATAGACATTTCGAACTTTTCTTCTACCTGCCCCTTCATCAGTAACGAAACAAATCTTGGTACCATCGGGAGAAGCATGGGGATACATCTCATCCACATCAGGTGTATTGGTGAGATTAATCGGATTGGAACCATCGGCATTTATCAAGTATAATTCCCAGTTTTGCCTGCCTTCGGTTTCCCGGTAGGTCTCATACACAATTTTAAAGGGAACATCCTTTAAGTTCAGCTCCGCACGGGGTGATGTAATACTTCTCGGTCTTAGCCTATTTCGCGTCCGTGAACCGCTCACAGCAGTATTAGCTACAGTGAGAGTGAGTATTATCGATATATAAATGCCTAAACTTTTCATAAACAACCCTGTTCTTAAATTTTACTTTTCTCACTATCATCACCCGTTATAGTTTTAAAACAGGCTCATATGTGATTTTCGGCAGGAATAGTTATCACTCGGGTAGTTCTAAAATGTGAAAATCATCAAACCGAATCCAGTGCTCGGCATTAGCAGGACCATTGTAGCACTGTATGCTGACCTGGTCATCGCCTGGTGCAGGCAGTGTACCAGCAGCCGCCGTTTGGAACTTACCCTCGGCATTCGGTCGGAACTGGGCAATGAAATTATCCTTCGTTACAATTAATCGAAGCTGGACCATCTTGCTTGACATTGGCTTTCTACCCGGAATAATCATCAGCTCTCCATTAACCAGCTCCTTAACAAGCTTAAATACGGGTTTACCGTTATTATACCAGGTTATCCCGGCCTGCTCATACTGTTGGGTAGGTTTGGCTGTATTTGTCAGGGTTACATCAATGGCATATTTGCCACGTCTGCGATCCGGGGCCTGACGAACTAAGGCATTTTTGACGTTACGTGCAACTCCCGGCTCAACAAGAATCTCCAAGGCGCCCTGTCGCAAACGCCAGGCTTGTGGATTTTCCCGCAGCCATTTCCAGCCTCCGGCTAACTTGCCCTCAAATTGTTCCTCAAAGAGAACTGTCTGTTGATTATTCTTGTCTTTGATAATCGGTGTGAGAACGATATTTCGATAACTGATGCCTGTGTGGTCACCCTGGAGATAGATGGGACCAGGTTTGAATTCATCCGACCACATCGCGCCACCGGTACAACCAAGAAGCGGCTCATTGTCAATAATTACCTTATCATTCAGTTCAATAGTTACGTGGCGATCCAGAAGAGTGATATTCATAGTCTGCCATTGTCCCGTCGGCCTCTCAGCACTCACAATAGGTTTAATACGGCTATAAATCCCTCCCATATTATGTGAATCGAGTTCTCTTCCATACGAATCGCTGACCTGAATTTCATAAATACCTCGCAGATAAATCCCGCTGTTACCCCGTTTTGGAACGTTAACTTCCAATTTCAGGTTGAAGTCCCTGAATTCGGCTATTGTGCGAAGGTTGCCATAGGGAATACGACGTTTTCCCTTTTGCTGAACAGGATTATTAACAAGAATCCCATCTTCTACCGACCAGCCGCTGGTCTGCCCTGGATTGGTCAGCTTCCAGCCGCCGAGATTGGCTCCATTGAACAAGACAATTGGTTGGCCGTATTTAACTTTGGATAGATCAGGCTTCGGAGGCAGCGGAGGAATCCGCTTACCGGTAAATTCTCTGCGATTAACACCTTTTCCATTTGAGCGAGGGCGGATTTGTGTTAAATTCAGGATATCACCCGGAACCTTCGCCAAAATCGTTTCAGTAAAAGTATCCTCCCAAACCACGCTGCCATTGGCGTCTTTCCGTTCAACGTCATAAACACGTGTAACATGTAATGTATCACCGTCAACATATGCACTGGACATTCGGACTACACTTCCGCCACCCCACAGGATGCTCGCACTCAACCCCCCGTATTTCTGTTCGACACCAAGCCAGCCGGCACCACCACCGGGAATAGTCAATGCCCAGCGTCCAATAAAGGGATTGGCTGTTTCCGCTGCTGGAACCGATATACAGGTTAAACATAAGATTAAGAAAATCACGGTACGTTGAATACTTTTATTCATAATAGGTCACCTTTCAAAGTATTTGGAAATAAAACAAAAAAAGTAATATATATCTTACGCCGTAATGAATAAATTGTCAACTGAGTTTTCCCATTAATACCTGCCGTGCTACTTTGCCAAGCCCCACAGAAGTCATTATATATATTCTTTCTTACCTCTGATTATCACTGTTTTCTAATGGAGCTTGAAAGAGTTGCGATTTAATTGTATATTAATATCGGCGGGGAAACAGGAGGTTTTGGCAGGCATTATTAAACAGGATATTCGGATACATCGGTAAGAACAATAGAATCCGCAAAATTGAACCGGAGAACCATAAATCATGGAACAAATAAAACCACATACTTCATGTTATATCGACAGACGCCGGTTCCTGGTATCTGTAGGGACAGGTGCTATCGGAGCAGCTACAGCTTATGCTTCGGCAGGCACGAACAGAGCAGGCAAAAAGGGCAACCTGCAAAAGATACCCACCGATTGGATGAATCCACCGGCTGAGTTCTCTCTGTGCCCATTCTGGTTTTGGAACGATGAACTCTCGGAGCAAGAGATTATACGCCAAATTGAAGATTTCCGGGCACATGGTGTCTATGGATTCCTGATTCATCCACGGGCTGGGCTGCCCACAAGCATCGGCTGGATGAGCAGGAACATGATTAAATTCATGCGTATTGCCATCGAAGAGGCGGCCAAAAACGGCATGTGGGTAATACTGTATGATGAAGGTATGTACCCGAGCGGCTCATCGAGCGGACAGGTTGTGAAAGAGAACGCCGCCTTTCGAACACGCGGTCTTTTTGCCATAGACCTTGATGAGGCAGAGCCGGGCACAGAGAAATATAATATACGTATCGGTGCTGATGGTGAACCTGAACTTTCTCCCGGTCAAAATCTCGTAGCCATTATTAAACGCAGACAAAACGGACATCGGATAGCTGTTATCGACAGAGCTATCAGGGATGGGTATTCTATCATTCGAGGATTGCACTTTCTTGAGGATGATCCGTCCAGGAGAGCCAACCATAAAGAAGTTCCTGAGAACTCGCCCCCGGCAGCGGACATTCTTAATCCAGAGGCTGTAGCTTGTTTTATTCGCCTGGTATATCAGCGTTACTACGATGAGTTCAAAGAACATTTCGGAAAAACGATTCATGCTATATTTACAGATGAACCGTCTTTTCTGGCCAAGCGTTCCGAACGAGGTGCTGTACCCGGCACAACCGGCATTATCGAACACGTAAACCAAATTCTTGGTTATGACTTTACGCCATACCTTCCAACGCTCTGGTACAGAGACGAACCGGATGCCGAAAGATATCGCCGTGACTACTTTAGTGCTCTACAGGCAAGGCTTGAAGAAACATTCTACAGGCAAATATCCAAGTGGTGCGATTCTCACGGAATCGCTCTATGTGGCCACCCGGCCGCCCCTGACGACATCGGACATCTGAGGCATTTTCAAATACCGGGACAAGACATTGTCTGGCGTTATATCGAGCCGAACAAAGCCAGCGCTTTGGAAGGTTCCCAGTCAACTCAGGGCAAGTGCGCCTCTTCAGCGATGATCCACCTCGGTCGAAGGCGGAACTTGAACGAATACTGCGGAGCGTACGGACACAATTTTACTTTCGGTGAGATGAAATGGCTGACCAACTGGTTGATTTCCCGCGGCTGCAACATGCTGGTTCCACATGCCTTCTACTACTCGATTCGAGGTCCTCGTATCGACGAACGTCCGCCCGATGTCGGTCCCAATAGCCCCTGGTGGAATCAATATAAGCCCTTTGCTGATGCAAGTCGGCGTCTGTGCTGGCTGAACACCGACAGCAAGCATGTCTGCTCACTTGCAATCCTCGGCCTTAACGACTTCCTGCGGTGGCAGGCCGCCAAAGTCTGCTTCCAAAACCAGCTCGATTTCAATTACCTTGAAGCCAGACACCTGTGGGAAGATGCTCAAGTAAGACCAGACGGCATCCATATCGCAGGTATGCACTATAAGGCGTTAATTGTCGAATTCGATCCGCCCTCGAAAGCAAAAGAATCGCTGCAGGTTTTGGAGAATGCCGGACGCATTATCCGTTGGGAAAAAGCAAAAAGCGAAATGTTACTGCTACAAAAAATTAACAGCTTGATACCTAAAGACATCAGTTTTTCACCTGCTGAGCCGGACCTTAGAGTCCGTCACGTTGTAAAAAACAGAATACACTACTACATCATCTTCAACGAAGGTCAAAAGTACGTCGCATTCAGGCTGACTGCTTCGAATCAAGGGCAGCGTAATTTACTTGACCCGCAAACCGGACAACATAAAGCGGTCGATGCTGATATGCTACTACAAATGCGGCCTTATGGGCTTAAGGTGCTAAGTATTGTGAGCTCGCAGCAAAGGCCAGGATAATACGCTTTAACATGAAAACAGGAGGCAGGATAAAAACCATGAAAATTCCCATTGGACTCAACACTCTAATCCAAACTGCCGTATTAGCAGCATTTCTCTTTATAACTCAGAACGCTGCTGCCCAGGGAACCCGCAGTGACTATGAGCGTGCATTAAATCTGAAAAAAACCACAGCCAATAAAGTATTTAAGAGCCGTGTTGTTCCGCATTGGCTGCCGGGGAATACACAGTTCTGGTATCGCAACGACCTGAGTGAAGAGAGACGTGAGTTTATCCTTGTCAATGCAGAAACCGGTGTACGACAACCGGCATTTGACCATAAGCGTCTTGCATCAGAACTTTCCAAAGCCACAGGAGAAGAAATACAGGCAGACCGGCTTCCAATTGATAATCTCGGATTCAGCAAGTCCGGTTCAGAGCTTCTGTTCAGAAGCCAAAGCAAAAGGTGGAAATGTGATTTGCAAAATTACGAGATTCAGGAGGTTTCACAGGAAGAACAAACGATTACATCGCTTGAACCGCTCGCTCGGGTCCGGGCAAGCACTCGGACCGGGCAAGAGACTTCCATCACATTCATTAATCGTACCAGGAGCGATGTAAAGGTTTACTGGCTGGATTCCGAGGGGCAGCAACGTCACTATGCCACGATCCATACCGATCAGATTCATCAGCAGCATACATTTGCCGGACACGCATGGCTGGTAACCGACGATGCCGGAAAGACCCTGGCTGTGTTTGTAGCCACTGAAGAAGTAGCAGATGCTCTAATAGACGACAACCTTGATAACAGGACTATCAAACGAAAAACAAACAAAGAAACAAAGCAAAATGGCAAGTCACCCGATGGCAAATGGCTCGCCTTTATCAAAGACTATAACCTCTGTGTTCGGAATCTCGAAAGCGGTGAGGAGTTTACTCTTAGCAAAGAGGGCACCGAAGAAGACGCATATTCGAAACGTTTTCACTGGTCTGGGGATTCTGAAAAAATTGTCGCACTGCGTATTCGCAAGGGCGATGACAGAAAGATTTATCTTATCGAATCGTCACCCAAAGACCAGTTGCAACCCAAACTGCACACAATTTCTTATACAAAACCCGGCGACCGCATTCCAATTTCAAAGCCGCAATTGTTCAACGTCCCCCAAAAACGTCGAATTCCTGTTTCAGACGATCTTTTCGAGAATCCCTGGAGTATTTCGGATATTCGCTGGTCGCCGGACTCAGATCGATTCACTTTCCTCTACAATCAGCGTGGTCACCAGATACTGCGCATCATAAGCGTAACTGCTGATACCGGCGAAACGTCCATCATCGTGGATGAACAGAGCAAAACATTTATAGATTATGCAGGCAAGCGATTCAGTTATTACCTCGACTCCGGGGAGGAAATCATATGGATGTCGGAACGCGACGGCTGGAACCACCTTTATCTTTACGATGCAAAAACCGGTCGTGTAAAAAACCAAATCACTCAAGGGCAATGGGTCGTGCGCGGTGTCGAGAAAGTCGATGAAGCCAAACGACAAATATGGTTTAGAGCCGGCGGCATCCGTGAAAGACAGGACCCTTACTATGTCCATCTCTGCCGTGTTAATTTTGACGGTTCGGGTCTTATCGTGCTGACCGAAGGCAATGGTACACATGAAGTCGTGTTTTCACCGGATCGCCGGTTCTTCCTCGACCGATGGTCCAGAATTGATCAGCCCCCCAATACCGATTTACGCGATGCCAGCGATGAAAAACTAATTTGCGAATTGGAACGGGCCGACTGGAGCGAACTGCTTAAAACCGGTTGGTGTCCACCAGAACGATTTGTCGCAAAAGGTCGAGATGGTAAAACGGATATCTACGGTATCATCATTCGCCCTGGTAATTTCGACCCGAATCATAAATACCCCGTGATCGAACAGATTTATGCCGGTCCCCACGGGGCATTTGTCCCGAAATCCTTCGGTATAAAGACCCGCCAGCATGCTATTGCCGAACTTGGTTTTATTGTCGTTCAGATTGACGGCATGGGCACCTCGCACCGCTCAAAGGCATTCCACGATATTTGCTGGAAAAATCTCGGCGACTCAGGCTTTCCCGACCGTATTTCGTGGATGAAAGAGGCCGCTGCAAAGTATCCCCAGATGGATCTTACACGAGTCGGTATCTATGGCGGCTCAGCAGGCGGGCAAAGCGCGCTGCGCGCATTGCTGGCTCATGGCGATTTCTATAAAGTTGCGGTCGCCGACTGTGGCTGTCATGACAACCGAATGGACAAGATTTGGTGGAATGAACTCTGGATGGGCTGGCCTGTCGGGCCGCATTACGAAGAACAATCGAACGTTACACAAGCCCATAAACTACAAGGCAAACTTCTGCTCACCGTAGGAGAACTCGACAAGAACGTGGACCCCGCTTCAACCATGCAGGTAATCGATGCGCTCGTTAAGGCCGACAAGGATTTTGACATGCTGGTGGTGCCGGGTCGTGGCCATGGTGTTGGTGAAACACCATACGCCAGCCGGCGGCGTATGGATTTCTTCGTGCGCCACCTGCTGGGGGTAGAGCCTCGCAGACAGCCATAAATCGAAAGTAGGACAACTAACCATAGCTCTCATTTAACACCGTTTCGCCTATTAGCAAGGAAATAGATTGGAGATGATATACTGCCCCCCCGCCACTGAGATATACAACTTTCGTTGTTCGATCGATGATGTGGCTGTTATATGTTTTCCAGGCAAGTTAAAGTGAAAAAAACAATAAAGATGTGTGATTGGATACAATATTTCAGAAGCGCAAAAAAGAAGGAGACAGGCGATTTGTATTGTAGCTTTTCTTCACCCAGTCTCCATATTGCATAGTGCCCTTCAAATGCATTACCGCGGATAATGCGTTATAGCGAAAGCCGCCCTACTTGCACTCACAACATAATAAGTATACAAAATATCAACATCTCTGTCAAGAAAAATTAGTTATATAGTGGGTATTCTCTTTGAATTTTAAGGTCCAATCTTCAAAAACAAACCTTAAGATACCCCGAAGGACGATTTGGTCCTTTAATTATCTTTAGGAGTTTAATATTGATGGACATCTTGTAAGATTTCACAAATAAAATGAGCTGATTTTACAGTCTGTAAGAATCATTTGTTTATAAGCAGCTTATTTGGTAAACTTCACATCTATGAATGAAACTGTAAGGAGAATGTTATGTTGATTGTCCACGTTTTTGTTCAGGTAAAATCCGATCAAGTTGAAGCATTTCGGAAAGCCACCCTTGAAAACGCCCATAACAGCATTCAGGAGCCGGGTATTGCGCGATTCGATATTATCCAACAACAAGATGATCTAACACGTTTTGTGCTGGTTGAGGTTTATCGGACTCCAGACGACCCTGCCAGACATAAAGAAACAATTCATTACCAAAAATGGCGTGATGCTGTGTCAGATATGATGGCTGAGCCACGAACCAGTGTTAAATACACAAATGTTTTTCCTGATGAAAAGGGCTGGGATTAGTAGCAGCATTTAACCTTGAGCATGAAATTATGAGATTTGAATTTGCGACCACCACTCATATAATCTTCGGCGCCGGTACAATCCGGGACGTCGCGCCCTTAGCGGCCGGGATGGGAAAACGTGCTTTTGTTGTCACGGGGCAGAGTCTCGAACGAGCCGGACCGCTCCTCAAAGATATAAATAAACAGGGAATTGAATATACCACGTTCTGCGTTACCGGTGAGCCGACAACAACTATAGCAAAAAAAGGTGTTGAAAAGGCCCGCCGGGCCAAAAGTAATTTAGTCATCGGCATTGGAGGCGGCAGCGCCCTGGATACCGGAAAAGTTATTGCCGCAATGCTGACCAATATCGGTGAGCTGGAGGATTACCTTGAGGTTGTCGGTCATGGTAAGCCGCTAATCCAAAATCCGGTACCTTATATTGCGATTCCAACTACAGCAGGAACAGGTGCCGAGGTAACTCGAAACGCCGTGCTGGGAGTACCTGAGCATCATGTTAAAGTAAGTTTGCGCAGTCCCTTGTTGCCTCCACGTTTGGCCGTGGTCGATCCGGTTTTGACTTATTCGATGCCGTCATCTATTACCGCCAGTACCGGTTTGGATGCGCTCACTCAACTCATGGAAGCCTATGTTTCCAATAAAGCAAACCCACTGACAGATGGTATATGCCGAGAGGGTCTAAAGCGAGCGGGTCGTTCTTTACGACAAGCCTACGAAGACGGCAGCAACTGTACTGCCCGTGAAGACATGGCTTTGGCAAGCCTCTTTAGCGGATTAGCTCTCGCTAACGCAAAATTAGGAGCTGTGCATGGTCTGGCCGGCCCGTTAGGTGGTATGATTTCCGCTCCTCATGGAACGATATGCGCCCGGCTTTTATCTTACGTTATGGAAGCCAACGTGCAAGCTTTACAGAACCGCGCACCCGGCTCATCGGCATTAGCTCGTTATGGTGAGATTGCCCAGCTACTAACCGGGAATACGGCAAAAACATTTGATGGAATAGAGTGGGTGCGAAATATTTGCCTGGCATTAAAAGTGCTCCCCCTATCGGAATTTGGATTGAAAGAGCCGGATTTTTCAACAGTGGTAGCGAAATCCCAAAAGTCAAGCAGTATGAAAGGGAATCCTATTCCTTTGACAGACGACGAATTAATGACAATCCTGAAGAAAAGCCAATAGTGGCCCACATCTTCTAAAACGTTTTTTTGTGACAATTTCGTCAGCAACTGATGCATGAAGTTTACCTTTATCCTACCATACTCTCAGCTTACTGACATTGAGCGTCTGGTATTTTGTTACCTGCCCTGAAATATTATGGATTGACGGCTCCTGGTGAAGGTAACGAGGCTGTCCAGTTTTCAGGGTCATTGCCGTAATCGGATGAGACCTTGCGAGTAAGTGACTCGCCGTAACTATCCGACTCGACAGGCCAGTGGTCAACACCGCCGGGGCAGCTCTCTGGATGAGAACCATCGCTGTAACTTACCCTGTCAATGC
>CAZZAX010000072.1:0-29359 GCA_964653075.1 uncultured Pirellulales bacterium | reverse complement strand
TTATACAAACCGACCTTATTTGTGATGTTACAGATTGACGGCTCCGGGTGAAGGTGCGGAGGCTGTCCAGTTGTCGGGGTCGTTGCCGTAATCGGATGGGACCCTGCGAGTAAGTGACTGGCCGCCACCATCCGGGGCTGTCGGCCAGTGGTCAACGCCGCCGGGGCAGTTCTCAGGATGAGAACCATCGCTGTAGCTTACCCTGTCAACGCGTATGTAATAAAGTGTGCCGGACTCATCCACGTCACCGGGCATCGAAAGCTCCAGCCTCTCGCCGGCGTTGTTCAAGCCGCCGCTGTAAGGGCCGAGAATCTTCTCAACAGGGACAGCCGGATACCGCCAGGTAAAAGCCTCCGGGTCCTTGACCACCAATATATATCCGCCGGCAGGTATCGTAACGGGAACATCGGCCGGGAAGGTAAAGTCAATACCGTCGGTAAACTTCCACGGCTGGGCAGTGTCAAAATTATATAAAGAGACAGGCTCGGCGCTGATGTTGTGAAGCTCTACATATTCATACTGGTCATTGGTATAAGGGCCGCCAACCGGCCAGGATGGATTGTACATAATCTCGCTGATGACTATTGGGCCGACCTTCGGGTAGGCATTAGCAAGGCCCGGAGTATTCTCAGACATCGGTACAAAGTTGTAGTTGCCGGTGCCGGGCTTATAGTACCGGCCAAACGATATGCCTGTTTCTGAGCCGCCGAAATCCTCAACCTGTCTATACCCTGTCAAAAGACCGCCTTCTGCGGAGCTTAGATACAGCCGTTCACCGTTCTCGCTCAGGGCAAAGGGCTGATAAGTGCCCGGGGCAGATGGATTGTTGAAATGCCGGTCTTCATAGAAAACAATATATCCACCCGGAGCAATTACTGTCCCAGCAGCAATCCGGTATTTGGTTAAATCGGAGCTGCTGTCGCTTAAGAACCAGCCGCCAATATCGATAGAAGTGCCGGTGGTATTATACAGCTCTATCCAGTCCGCGGCATCGGCGTGTGAATGAGCCAGCACCTCGTTAATAACAACCGCGCCCGGGGCAGGAACAATACCGTTGTCATCTTCGCCCGGCGAGCCGCTGAGATATGCACTGCTACGCCAGGAGTCTTTCTCATTCCAATCGTATGGATAGGTGTCGGCAGGGTTTATTACAGTCAGAGAGAAACCCTCACCATCCGTTATGGAGCGCCATCCGTCCTTGTAGTCGAAGTCCAGAATAATCTGGCCAATAGCATCTTGAAGCCTGATTCGCTCTCCGGCATTATTTAATCTGCCTGAATATTGACCGGCTATATTAAGGGCTGTGCCGTATCTGTTTTCGAAGGCTTCTCTGTCCTGAACGACTACGACATATTCGTTGGGTGCAAGCTCCATATTCGGGAAGGTAAAATCAATCCCGTTTGTGAATTTAACCAGATTCAGATTAATAGTTTCATTTCCGATGTTTTGAAGCTCAACGTATTCGGTATTCGAGTCGTTAGGATTATACATTATCTCTATGATGCGAAGATTGTTAGTTAGAGGGCCGATTGCGAAAGTTGATTCGGTCAGGGCGCTCCATGAGCGGCCATTCAATATCCGTGCTTTTACCTGGGTACTGTGTGTCAACGTGATTGGCCCGTTATACAGGAGCACACCGGTTGTGATGTCACTAACATTATTGTCGTCCGGGGAAGGGCTGCTTTTTCCGGCAGCCAGTTCGGCGGAGATGAGGAACTCGGAGCTGGTGTTGGAGAAATTCAGGCCCTGGATAGCTAAAAGATTGTTACCCGGCTGCAGCTCGCTGAGGAAAGCGGAGATGTCGATGTACTCGAAGTTGAGGGCTTCGGTATTGGGCCGGTCCTGGTTGGCGCCGGAGCTTGCAGTCGGAATACCGAAGAAATTGCGTCTGGCAACCTCGACGCTGTTGAGGTATGCGATAAAACCGTCGTCATAACGAATCCTCAGCATCATTGAGTCATAGCCGCTCTGGCGGGCATCCAGGGTAAACGGGATGCGGATGTAACAGGTGGTATTTTTTTCATACATCTGTTCTTCGAGGTCAAGCGTGATCAGGTGTGCGTAAGTTGAATTTCTGTCATAGCCGACACCGCCCGGACCTCCAGCAGAGGCCTGCCATCTGGAGTCGTTAAAAACTCCGGGGTCTTTCCAAATGTCACTGATTGAGCGTGATGAAACGAGGACTCGCTTATCGTCATTCTCATAAACAAGGGTAGCGGTGTTGGTATTCTGCTGGGGCAGTCCCTGGAATCGCGGGTCAGAGCCGTCGAGAGTATAATAAAGGGTATTAAATCTGCCCGGAGTTGTGATTGTCAGTGTGTCGGAGGGTGAAATATAGCCACCGTGCTGGTCAAGGTTGTTTATTTTGAATGTTGGGCCGGCAATAGTAAACAGACCTTCCTTAATGCAGGCGGCCAAAAAGATATCAAGCCGATTCGGTACCCAGGTATCGATAACGTACGTATTCATATTGGGGATAACTCCCGACATCTGATCTTGAAGTTCAAGGAAGCGGCTGTTAATGTTATCTGCCGTTAGTGCACCGTTGTTGTAGAAATGTTTGTTTATTCGGTCGGCAAAGATTTGTCTGAAGTTATTGTTGACCTTGAGGGCGCGATACAAATAGCCGTTGGCGTTGCCCTGGGAGTTGAGACTGTCAAAAAAAACGGTATTGAGCCTGTCGGAATACATTCCGCCCTCGATGTCCCAGATGAAAAATCTCCACTTTCCCTCTTCCGAGCGTTCACTTGCAGCAGACCAGTTGTTTTGCGGCCAGTCCCAGTTACCCGACCATAGCTGGAGGATGAGATAATCGGCGAACGCCGGGATATCGAGACGCTTGCTGACATACTGATAATGTATATCATTGGCAAGGTTGTTGTTGCGGGCGTAATTAATCAGCTCGTTAAATGCCACGGCATCGCCGTCACGGATTCCGTTCATTGTCATGACGTCCCAGTCTTTGTCGCTGTTGTACCATTGCCGGCAGAATTCGTCTTTGATATGTTCACAGGGATTGAAAAACCCTTTGTACTCGCCGTTGATGAAAAGGTTTGCCATGGTACCGACGCTGGCAACATTGCCCATGTCCTTGTGCAGACGTCTTTGCAGCTCGTCCTTAATGAAGGGATTATTCCTGTCGTTATGGCCTCCGCGAAGCACAATACTTTTGAAGCGCTGCACCTCAAAAGGAAACAGCGGATAATCCAGCCGGCTTTCGCCGTATCTGCTGCGGAAGTAAAGCCTGAGACTGAATTTGCTGTTTCCGCCCCATTGGCCGTCGCTGCGGGTATAGCGCGGTCGCATATAATTGCTTCCGTGTACGCGCAGGCCGCAGTCAACCTGTAGGTCTGAGCCGGCCTGGGGAATACGGCCTCGGCTTTCCGGCTTAAGCCACTCGAAGGAGACGGGACGTTCGTATGCTATTCCGCGGTGCATCGGGTTGTTGTGGCTGTCCGGTCCGCTGGCGGACCATTGTCCGTTGTTGACATAGCTGCCGCCTACTATGGCCATAACGCCATCCGGTTCGTAAAAAGTCGTCCTGTCGTCGCCAACGAGGGAAATCACCGGCAGCGACCTGTGAGCTTCGCTGGCGTTCATCATATATGTATGAGTCTTAATATCCGAAGCCCTGTATCCCGGCTTGATTGCCCTGGCTCGCAGACAAGTGGTTTTGTTGATGGTAATGGGCACGCTGTATATCATACCCCCCGGAGACCGGCTGCGACCGCTCGTATCGAAGTTATACGGCTCGCTGCCGTCGAGGGTGTAATATATTACGGTGCCTCTGGTTTCGGTGGCGATTGTAACAGGGAAAGGTGCGGTATAAAAACCCCGTTTGTGGCTGAACTTCGGTGCGTCCACCTCGCCTGAATATACACCGCTGTTTTCCGCTGCCGGTGTTGGAGATGAAAGAAATTGTAAGTTTTCATCGGCGTCGGGGTACCGGCCGAATGAGATATCGCCGGCCTGCTCGGGGAAAAAAACGCTGTCAATAAGATTGCTGCCGTCGGAGCCGAAAAGGGCAACTTCCTCGCCGTCGGCGCTGAGTTTGAAATTGGCGTGCAGGCCGACATCGGAGGTGTCCCCGTCGGCCCATATTACGATATAGCCGCCGGCGCCGATTGTTGTTTCACCCCGGGAGTCACTGTGAATACGCCACTTGGCCGGTTCGGCCAGGTCGTCTGTCAGATACATACCTTCGAGATTGACAGCATAGTTGCCGCAGTTATAGATTTCGATCCAGTCGTCATATCCGCCCTGCGGGTCCGCGAAAGTTTTGCTGTTGGAGGCCATAAATTCGTTAATCACCAGAGGATTGCCTGCCTGGTGCCAGTTTTCTGTAAGCAGTACAAAATCGGACATATTTACGCCGTTGACGCCGTCGAAATCTGCGAAATTCGGCTCTGAAGAAGGATCCGATGGCTCAAGCCACTTCTCGGCGAATAGCTGAATATCGAGCATATCGACATAACAGTCGCCATTGAGGTCTCCGGATGGACAGACAGCCGATGCCAAACCGGTAAGATATAAGGTTAATATCAGGGAGATTAACTGGATTTTATTAGATTTGTACACTTAATAAAACCTGCCTCACAAATTATTTGTGCTATCACCTGTATATCATACTAAAAACAGATAAGCATTTCCAGCTAATTATTATTCGGTGGTTTCGGGCTGTGTGTTCTGAATCGGGACGGATTATTTTTATGACAGCGGCTTTAAGGCTTATCAGTGCTTAAATTATATGCGAGGCTTGCTCTATCTCCGCAGGCCTCGCAATAGCTTGTGTGGCAGTTTTGATGTTTACTCATGATTATTATTCTAAAGTGTACTTCTATTTCCCCAGTTCTGCTATTTCTTCTCTGCTAAGTGCCTCATCGTACGCTATATCACCGGCTACTCTGCCCAAGATCTGTGCATCACAAGGCTAAGGTAAATCAGGCTCATTAGGCTCATCTTCTTTTATAGTCAAATGCTCGGCAAGCAGGACAAGGTCCTTAACATCTACTATTCCGTCACCGAAGGGCATCGGGGCAATATCATATAATGGCTCGTCTGTATGCCAGTAGTCCAGCATCATACATACGTCCACACTGTCAACAATTCCGTCACCATTAAAGTCAACAACCGGCAGAATTGAAACCTGCCATATGTCCCCGTATAACCCACCAAATCCACCGGGCATAGCAGGGCAAAAGTAGAGGATCGAGCCATTCGCTGAGATGTGCGGGAAAAGGTCATTAGCTGAACTATTCACGACTGGCCCGAGATTGACAGGCGGACTCCAGTCGTGTTCTTTAGTTACACGACTTGTCATCCAGATGTCAAATTCACCTTGCCCGCCGGTCCGGTTGGACATAAAGTAGAGCGACAGGTCGTCGGCCGAAATACTTGGGCAGGAGTCTATTAACGGACTGTTTATAGATGGTCCGAGATTCTTCGGAGTGCCCCAATCGTCTTCTGTTGTTGCCCGCGTAGCCACCCACAAATTATACCACCTAGGTGCGCCCGGAGCATTGCGACTACCGCTGGACGCAAAGTAGAGCGACAGGCCGTCGGCTGAGATGTTGGGGCAATTGTCGCCACCTTCCCAATTGACTGTTTGGCCGACGTTCACCGGAGCGCTCTAAGTAGAATCTTTCGTTTCCCGAGTCACCATCCATATGTCCGTAGAATCGAAACCGCCGGGCAAATACGGGCCATAGTCGTAGTCCGAAAAGTAGAGCGTCAGCCCATCAGTCGAAATGCTCGGTGCCATACAATCAGATTGCGAGTTGACATTTGGCCCGAGATTCATGGGTGCACTCCAATCGTCGTCTATCGTTGGCCGTGTAGACATCCAAAGGTCATAGCCACCATATCCACCAGGTCTATCAGAGCAAAAGTATAGTTCTAATCTATCATATGAAAGGCACACGCCTAACACTTCATCAGACCCATTGATAGTGGGCCCAAGATTAGTGGGCTCACCGAAGACGAAGTCCGCCTTGGCCACATAGGCGTTAGTCAGGACTACGCAAGCCAATGCCGCAAGGAGCAGCATTGCCCCAGTCCACTGTTTTCGTGAGGTCTTTTTGAATTTGGCAATCATTTTAATTCTCCTTTTCAATTGAGTTTTGGTTTCGAGGATTCCCGCCATGGCCGGCAAGCGCTGCGAGCGGGAAAAACGTTCCAAAAGACTGACTATGGTTTGGCCGTAATCTTTTGACTCGCTGCTGTGCGTCTGGGCCAGCACGAGGGCGTCGCAGGCCAGCTCCCGGTCGGTTCTTATTCGATAGAAAGCCAGCCAGAGTATTGGGTTGAACCAGTGCAGGACCTGCAGCAGACTGGAGAGGTACCCGATGTAAATATCGTGTCTTTTCAGATGTGCCAGCTCGTGAAGGAATACATGGCGCAGCTCTTTTGGGCTGAGGGCTTCTATAATTCCCGCCGGCAGTAATAGTCGCGGCCGGACAAAGCCGAAAAGGGCAGGGCTCTTGACTTTATCCGTTATTACGACACCGAGGATGGTACGGATACCCATTTCGCTCTTGCAGTCTTCCAATAAATCGAGAATCCTATGATCGGTTAGGGGGCGTTCCCGTGTAACGAGCCGCCAGAGATGAAAGTTGCCCGCGCATACATAGACGGCCAGAGTTAAAACTCCTAACAGCCAGAGCAGTGGGGAGATATTAACAAATTTAGTAAAGAAGGTTTTGAAGTTTTTCTGGGGTGTTGCATCTTGAGCTTCTTCTGATTCGGCATATAAGTAAAAGTCCATACCAAAATCATTCTGAGGTTCAGAGAAGGTCTCTATTATCCGTCCCTGCTGAAGGGATTTCGGGAGCAGGTTGAAGATACTCATTTTACTTTCGGGCAGATAGGGCACTGTTAGGCGTATTAATAAGAGCACCCAGAGCAGATAGTGCCAGCGAATACCCAATTTACCCCGCAGGATAATCTGGACAAGAACAATTAAAATAATCAGCACGCTGCCCTGTATGCTTGCCCACAAGAGCCAGTCAAAGAGCGGCCGCAATTGCATAGTCAGAGTTCCCATCTTTATTCCTCCACCTTTTGATCAAGAATCCTCTTTAGTTCTGAAATATCCTCAACCGAAAGGTCGGCATCTTCCAGAAATGAGACAAGCATAGGCTTATTTATCCCGCCATAAACTCGGCGGACAAATGAGCGCCTTTCCATGCGCACGCATTCGTTTTTGCTGACGGAAGGATGATACTTGTATAATCTGCCTTCCTTCTCGAATTTGACGGCTCCTTTTTTCGTCAGCCGGGTAATCAGTGTTTTAATCGTCTTGGGCTTCCACTTGGTATTTCCGGCCAGTTCCTTCACAATTTCGTTGGCTGTGAGGGGGCTTTTTTTCCACAATACCTGCATGACCAGCCATTCCGATTCGGATATTTTGGGCAGTTTTTTCATAATTAATTCTCCTTAGATTACATTTGTAATCCAATGTCAATAAATAAATAAAAAAATTTATGATTTTTTTTGCTTTCCTGTTATTTTCACCGTTTTTTGCCGAAAAAAAGCGATTTTCAGATGATTTTTAAGGGTATGGAGCGGTGTATGTTAATCAATATTTTCAATGTCACATCATTATGATTAAGCTCTTCATCGGTGGCCGATAGATTGTCTTACATATGAAGAAGGATTGATCCTGCTCGACTTCATGAAGAATTACAACAATCAATGGATTATCCAGCGTCTCTGACCATCAAACACTGCGCAGGTCCGAAGGAATACTTGCAGCCCTCTGCAGAAAGTAGTATGATTATATGTGACGTAGTGCCCAAAGAATCTAGCACTATACACACACCTGACACAAAAAGGAGAATAGAGATGTTCAAGAAGCGGGCCTTTACACTTATAGAGCTCCTTGTTGTTATCGCAGTGATAGCCGTCCTAATGGCCATTCTGATGCCCGCCCTTAAAGCCGCCAAGGAATTGGCGCGTGGTTCGAATTGCATGGCCAACCAGCGGTCCTTGGTGCTTGCCTATACGATGTACGCCGGCGACAACGATAGTCGGCTCGTCCGGGGCCATGTAGATACGGCTAATCTGGATAGCCCTATGTGGGTCTTACCCCCTATAGACCAAAGCGGCGCGTACATTAGCGACACCCCGCTGCTCCAGGATCGCATTCGTGGTATCAGGCGGGGAGCTCTGTATTCATACATAAGAGACCACGAAATGTTCCACTGCCCGGGCGACAACCGGTATCAAACGGGTGCTGATGAGCGCCAGAGGATGTATCGCAGTTACGTCATCCCGGATATCCTGTCAGCCGCCAGGAAAGGATTTCATTCCTGGACGGAGGCCCGTTACAAGTACTTTCCCAGGAGGCTGGAAGAGATCACGCACGCCGGTCTTAAGTATGTCTTTGTCGAAAGCGAATTCCAGAATCCCAACTTCAACTACGACCATGGTGGCTGGAGTTTCGCTCCCTGGATAGACACTCGATGGATAGATGAGTTGGCTACTTTCCACAGCAAGTCGGCCACTTTTGGCTTTGCCGACGGCCACGCGGAGAAACATAAGTGGGTCCATAGTGAAACGTGGAGGATCTTCAACGAAGATATACCCATTGACACGCTCCTGCCGCCCGCGGGTATAAACGAGGATTGGCGGTGGTGCTGGGAGCACTTCCCGTATCTGCACGAATCGGAGAAGCCGCGCTGATTCGGCCGCCGCTCTGTTTTCGTGAATTGTAAAATGGCGGAATTATTCGGTAAATTCGTGTCACCTTGATGTATCCACAGATGTAAAAATCTCAGGCTCGATACAGGCGCCAAACCTCGAATACTTGTCGAAAAAATTTTTTAAAAATTTTTTGCAAAAAACGGATTTCATAGGGAAAAGAAATATTAATCGGAATTCTCAACGGCTCATCATAAAGATTATGCTGATAGCCATCATAGCAAAATAAAAGAGCACTAATCCGCCTGAGACAATAGTAGTGATAATTGCGAGCAGCTTGCGACGATCGAGAATGATTCCTATTATTCCCACTATCAGGAAGGCAAGGACCGAAAAGATAACCAGCAGCCCTGCAAGGGCTGCGAGGGGATTACCTCAGCCGGGTCGCAGCACAATCATCGCACATATCGTGCCGGCGGCGATACCCAGCAGGATTGCAGAAATTTTTCCAAATCGCATCTCTCTTACTTTTTCTTAACGAATAAAATAAAATTTTAATGTTGTAGTTTATTTTATCGCCGATTACTTACCGGCGAAAATCACGATAAAGATGAAAGAACGTGAATCCGCCGGCAATGATCGTTCCAATAATAGCCGGCAACTTTTGCTTGTCGTAAATAATCCCGATTATGCAGATTATCAAAGAGGCGGGAAATGAAAATATTACAAACAACCCTGCAAGGGTTGTAAGTGGATTGCCTCAGCCGGGTTCGAATATTATCATCACCCCGATAATCAGAGCTGCTGTGACAAGTAATGTTATTGCTATCTTTGCAAAACGCATTTCAAGCTCTCCCTTGAGAACGCAAATAAGTTTTTATACGTGAGGCTTATCAGCCGTCTTTGAATCAGTCAGCCGTGGGATTTTTTAAATAGCGTGTATAACCTGCTCGCCGGATTAGACCGATACGGTCGAAATAGTCCAGAAGCGGAATAGCGAATTTTCTGGTGGTATCGAGAAGATATTTGAACTTTACACTTTCCAGCTTGCCTTCTTTTTTGATGAACGAGATTAAAAGCCCACGTGCCTTCTCAACCGCCTCGCTGTGGAAAAGCAAATCATTCTCCACACGGACAAGGTGTTCCTGCTCGATTAGTATCTGGAGGATTTTCTGCACCTTTTCGGGGGCCGCTTTGCTCTGTTCGGTGACTTCTTCGAATTTAGGCGGATTAAAAGGCCGGTCTCTAAAAAGTGATTCGACGCTTTGGAGCAGATTCTGTTCGTCTTCGCTGAAGGTTTCCCGATGTTCAGGCAGGGCGAGGCGGTGCTTTCTTTCCACGATTTTCCCTTCCGAGAGCAGCAGCTTCAGGAGATTGTCGAATACGTTTTTTCTCAATTTGGATTCGTCATAAAATTGCTCGACGCTCAGTCCCGGGCTTTCCGGACTGTCGCTGTGAAAGTCACCGGCAATTTTAAGCAGTTGATGCTGAACAGCATCGGAAGTGTCGGAATGGATATATAGTTTGGAGCTTAAGTCAAATATCTTTTTCTGCCGGACAAGCTCGGCAAGAATTTTTTTCAGCGGCTCAAGGCGCATCTTGGTGCGAATCGATAGCTCGGCTTCGGTTGCAGCGAAGCCCTCGGTGGTTTTGATACAGTATTCGACAAAATCCTTCTCTATATGTACGGCCCGGGCACGCTCTTCGGCGTCCTGAATTACCCGCGGATTGTTTCGTTTAAGCCTGTCCGCAAGCGCCTCGACGATCATTCCCCCGCCTATTGTCTTCACAGGCGAGAGCGTTCGTAATATGAAACGGTCGCGCGGACCCGCAACGAGGGGCTTGTTTAATCTGACTTGAATAAGGCATTCTTCGCCTGCCGAAACGCTTTTGTCCTTAAGTAGATATACCGTGGCAACGATTTCAGAAGTACCGGTATGGAGTTTTATCTTTGTACCGTTTTTAAGGGGGGTTTTAATATGGGAGAGGATTTTTAGTTTACATAAATACCACTGCCGGGGCTCGAAATATTCTCCGATTGTAACCACATTGCCGCGTTCGATAGTGCTGTATTCCCACCGAGGGACATTGAGTGCCGCGCACTGACCGACAAGGGCAATTTCGCTGTTTCGTTTATAGACCTGTATGGCTTTTATCCGGCCCTTTACGCTTTCCGGAAAGAGTGTCACCTGGTCGCCAATTTTGGCTGAGCCTGCAACCGGGATGCCGGTAACGACGGTGCCGTAGCCCTTGACGGAAAACGTCCGCTCGACCGGCAGCCGGAATACGCCATCCGTCCTCTTGGGTTCGATTTTAGAAACAAGCTCCTTAAGTGCCTCGTAAAAGGCATCGAAGCCCTGGCCTGTTATGCCGGATACCGGGAGAATCGGGGCATCTTCCAGAAATGTACCGATAAGAAAATCCTTGATCTCGGCGGTGACATTCTTTATGCGCTGTTGGTCAACACAATCGGCTTTCGTAAGAGCCACGATACCGTCTTTGACGCCGAGCAGCGTGAGTATATCGAGATGTTCACGCGTCTGGGGCATCACGCCGTCGTCGGCGGCGATAACAAAGATGACCCCGTCGATACCGCTTGCTCCGGCTACCATCGTTTTTATAAAGTTCTCATGCCCGGGCACGTCAACTATGCCGACTTCCAGATCAGATACGGAGCACGGTGCGAATCCGAGTTCGATGGACATGCCGCGTTCCTTTTCCGCCTTGAGGTGGTCCGTGTCACATCCTGTCAGGCATTTTATAAGTGCTGTTTTGCCGTGGTCTATATGGCCGGCCGTGCCGAGTGTTATGTTCTTTTGGGATGTGCTCATCATTCTTATTGTTTATCGCCGAGAATATCCAGCAGCGCTTCAATCACTATCTTATCATCCCCGCTAAGAAGAGTACGAGGGTCGATAAGGACCTGGTCGTTTTGAATGCGGGTAAAAACCGGCGTGCTGTATTGGCGAAGTTTATGGGCAAGTGAGTCTGCACTGATTTTTTCCGGGCCTAAGGCTATTAATGTCGTCGCAAGGTTTTGCGTCGGCAAAGAGCCGCTGCCCATCTGAGAAAATCCGTCTATGGTTGTGACTGCACAATCGGATATGCTTTTGCCCAGATGGGAGGCCATGTGTTTGGCATCTTTGGCGATTTCAGTGCCATCGCGTCTTAGCATCTGAAAAGTTGGGATCTGGCTGAGTGCAATTGATTCATCGAGGAACAGTTTAAGGGTAGCTTCCAGCGTAGCGAGGGTAAGCTTTCCGACGCGAACAATTCTGGCAAACTGATTTTTCCGTATGGCCTCTATCCATTTGGTCTTGCCGAGGATGATACCTCCCTGAGAGGCGCTTATCAGCTTGTCGGCGCTTGAAGTGACAATATCGGCTCCTTTAGCGATTGATTCGATCAGAGTTGGCTCAGGTTCGAAGCCAAATTGCGAAAAATCGATAAGCGCCCCGGCACCCACGTCGTCTATCATGGTAAGATTGTGTGAGTGGGCTATCTCCACAAGCTCATCGAGCGGAACTTCCGATGAGAAACCCTGAATTTTATAATTGCTCGGGTGAACTCGCAGGATCGCTGCTGTATTTTCGGTAATCGCATCAACGTAATCGTGCGGGTGAGTTTTGTTGGTGGCGCCTACCTCGACGAGTTTTGCACCGCTGAAAGTCATGACTTCCGGCAGGCGAAACGAGCCGCCGATTTCGACAAGCTGGCCACGGGAAACGATGACCTCTTTGTCTTTGGCGACGGTATTCAGGATGATGGAAGTTGCGGCGGCGTTGTTATTGACGACGGTGGCCGCCTCGGCGCCGGTCAACTGCTGCAGAAGCTGTTCGATGCGGGCATCGCGCTTCGAGCGCCTGCCGGTTTCGGGATCCGTTTGAAGAAGTGAATAACCCGATAATTCATCCTGAATCTGCCGCAGCGCCTGAGCGGGCAGGACCGCACGCCCAAGACCTGTATGAAGAATGATACCCGTTGCATTAATGACTCTTCGATAGTATGGACTCGTAACTGTTTTTATGAGGCGTTTGGTGGCGGTTATGATTTTCTGATGAATTGTGCTTTCGTTCGGTTCGGATTCTGTCTGGGCGATAAGGAGTTCCCGAGCTTCGTCCACCGCCCGGCGGATTGAATCGGCCACTACCTTCCTGCCGGCCTCTGCGATAGAGCTTTCCAGCTCAGGATTTTTTAAGAGGACATCAACTGAGGGCAGCTTTCGTAACAATTGTTCATTGTGCTTTTCCATAAATTACCTTGATTTAAGCAAAATGGGGGCTGTTAAGAAAAATAATAATATTTATTGTACATTATCCTTAAGGGAATTACAAGCAGTTTGCCAAAGGAGTTTCTTGGAGTTTTTCTGGATTTTTTGAGGAGGAACTTTGGATTAAGTAATTCGATAAATTTAGCAATTTTTTTCAAAAAAAGCAGAAAAAAACGTAACAAAATCATCATACAGACGTCTAAATTTATAAAAGCAAGCAAGAGGGAATAAAGTCTATACAGTGTTTTTGCTGAAAAAAAAGTTGTGAATCCAGGGCAGTTTTATGTAATAATGCAATACCTTTGTGAATCCTTGTAAGCGGGGTGGATTTATGAAAAAGGTAATTTTAGTCATATCACTGGCAGCGGTGGTAATATTGGTATCGACTTGTGCCAGGCGGCAGGAAGGTCGGTGCAGAATGAAATACCAGGCTGTCGATACATCGGAATCTACAATATACTATGCCTGTCAGGATCAAATCACGCTCTCAGAAAAGCCGGCTCAACTAAAAGACCTGCCTGAGAAAATATCCAATCGAGTAAATTATTTTCTTGCAAAAGTAGCTGGCAGAGAAATTCCACTAATAATAGACCGTGGAAGGAAATCCAAGCTTTATCTGGATACAGATGCTGACGGCTGTTTATCTGATGAAAAAGGATTCACCTCTAAGGCTGTCAAAAGACGTTTTTTTTGGCCCTGTGGATCACCACAGATTTGGGCCGATATCAGTGAAGTTCGGACAAGCTGATGGGAAATTTGCTCAGCAGATTTATGTTTTTACTCGTGACAGTTCTGTATCATCTTGCCAAATCATTCTAAAGGCCCGCCGTTTCAGATTAAGCCCGAAGCTCGCTATACCGGTTCGAGAGTGTTGATAGATTTTAATATTATCGGTAAGGCCGGAGAGCATTACCGCAATGTCGTAATGCGCAATAATAAGAGAGTCTCTGCACCGAAAGTGAAAATTATCGATGAGGCCGGCAGCGTTCTTGCCTCTGGTAAATTCGAGTATGGCTGAGGCGGCACATGCCGGTACTCGTGGCGAGTGCCAAAGGATTTCAAGGGCAAGTACCAGGTGCAGGTGGATGTCAATCTGGGGCCTTTTGAAACAATCCAGGATAAAACCTGGCGCTTGATAGAGTAAAAAAATCGAGCCACGATTGCCGGCGGGCAAAGAGAAAAATTCTCTTTCCCGCCTTTTTTATTGGATTAAAAAAGTTAGCACGAAAGGAGGTAAAAAATGGCAGAAACATGAATGTAGAAAATGCTGAAGGAAAGATAGCGGGGGAAGCACTAATCTAAAAGGAGAATTAATGATGAAGAAGTTACAAGTAACTAAAACCGCGTTGGCTGCTTTGCTTGTGTTTGTGGTGTATTTGTCTGGTACGGTAAGTGCGGGGCCTCCCTTGCCTACGCATAATGTCGAGGGCAACAGCGGCGTCTTTATTACCGGTACTGCTTATCTCGTAAATCCGCCCGAAGATGGCGAGGTATTTGGGAAACCCAGCTTTTCGAGCACCTTTACAGCGATAGGAGAAAAGGATCTCGAATCTTTCGTGGTAACTGAGAATATATTGGGTAGGATTGAGCTTGGATACGCATTCGAACGTATTGGATTGGGGGACTGGCCGGCGGATGTTAAGACCGCTACCGGAATACATGTTGACAACCATGCGTTTATGCATAATTTCAACACGCGGTACATGGTAATCGAAGAAGGTGGTTTTGACTGTGCCTGGATGCCGGCCGTAACCTTAGGTGCTCATTTTAAGTGGAATGAAAGTGTGAATGATATTGACAAACAAACAAGTGGGCTTTGTAACGGCCTTGGTGCCGATCATAATTCCGGGACCGAGTTTACCGCTGTCGCTACCAAGACAATCACCAACTGGCTGCCGCGTCCGCTTATAGTATCGGCAGGACTGCGTAATGGTGACGGAATACATACAGGATTGCTTGGTTTTGCTGGCGAGCGGCGAACGACCTTCGAGGGCAGCGTTATCTACTTCCTTACGGATAAGCTGTTGTTGGCAAGTGAATTTCGTCAAAAGTCAGACCTTATTGAACAGTGCACCATGGGGGGCAGGCACCTGATTAAAGCGTAAAACGACTGGTGGGACATTTGCCTGGCCTATGTAGTCGATGACCATCTGACTATTGCTGGAGGTTATGCCAATGTTGGTAATGTGCTGAATCACCGTGATGGTTTATGGGGAATCCAAATAAAATACGAATTTTAGGGGAGAACTAATATGAAAACTATGGATAACATCGGTCTAAGTCAGGTTCAGGCAGTTTACAGCGGACCTGAAGGACAGCTTTGGGAGCTGATTATGGGAGAGCAGATTCATATCGGCGGTTTTGCTTCTTCCATGGACCTTGCCGAGAAAGCGAATATTGGCCCCGGAATGAAAGGTGTTGACCTTTGCTGCTGTAACGGCGCCGGGATGCGCTTTCTCGTTCGTTTTCGAGATGTGGCCCGGATGCAGGGTGTTGACGCTACGGAAAAAGTAGTCCAGCAGGGACGCCTTCGCTGCGAGCAGGAGGGACTGTCCGACAAAATCAAATTCACCCTTGCGGATGTCTGTGACAGCAGGCTCGCGGATGCAAGCGCGGATTTTATCTGGGGAGAAGATGCATGGTGTTATGTTGTCGATAAGAAAAAGCTGATTGCAGAAGCGGCCCGTATAGTAAAGCCGGGGGCAATCATCGCCTTTACCGACTGGATTGAAGGAAAGACAGGCCTAAGTGATTCAGAAGCGGAACGTTTTTTGACTTTTATGAAGTTTCCGAACGTGCAAAATCTTGAAGGTTACGGTAATTTACTTACGGCCAATGACTGCGAGGTTATCACTGCCGAAGATACTGGCAGGTTCGCCCCATTCGTTGATTTGTACCTGAATATGCTTAATATGCAGGTGACATACGATGCCCTGAAAATCATCGGCTTCAACAATGAGTTGATGCAGTCGATGGTTGCGGAAATGGTTTCTATGCAGGAGCTGGCCCATGCGGACAAAATTGCTCAGGGCTTGTTTGTTGCCCGAAAGAAGTAAAATGAGTTTAAGATTTGAGGATAAAAATGGCAAAATGCTGCGGTGACAATAAATCACAAATCAATGCGAGCGACCCGTGTAATCCCCCACAGGTGCAATGCGATTCCGGAGGCTCAGCGAACAAAGGATTAGAGAGCGGGCCTTTAGAATGGTTTGGCAAGATGATACAGAACTGTTACGAGTATGCCATGCAGGCCAAAGCCAGTGGCAAACATATAGTCGGTATTATGTGTGAATATACGCCGAGGGAGTTGATTATGGCTGCCGATGCAGTGCCGGTATGTCTGTGCGGCGGCTCGGCGGAGATGATAGGCCCGGCCGAAGAAGACCTTCCCGCAAATCTTTGTCCGCTGATTAAATCTACATACGGCTATCATCTTCAAAAGGCGAATCCCTTCCTCGAAATGGCTGATTTGATTGTGGCCGAGACGACCTGCGACGGAAAAAAGAAAATGTATGAGCTGATGAATCAAACCCGGCATATGTATGTGCTGGAATTACCTCAGAAACCCGAAGATAGCGATGCAATGACGCACTGGATAAATGAGCTGCGCAAGCTAAGGGCCAAACTTCAGGAGCATTTTGACGTAGAAGTGACGGATGAAAAAATTAAAAAGGCAATAGTTGTTATGAATCGCGAACGGCGCTTGCGGCGTGAGCTGGCGGAATTGATGAAATCAAAATCACCTCCATTGACGGGCAGGCAGTTGCTGGAGTTTAAGAGCGACATCTCCGGCATCAGCGCCGACTTCGAGCAGTATGATAAGGCGATAAAGTTTTATAAATCTCAAAAAACCGATTGCTCGAAGGACTCAAAGGTCAGGGTGCTGATGACAGGGGTGCCGATAGTTCATGGTGCCGAGCGGGTTCTTGATATTATCGAATCTCACGGCGGTATTGTAGTATGTATGGACAACTGCACGGGACTTAAACCTATTCTTGAGGACGTTGACGAAACTATTCAGGACCCGATAATCGCTTTGGCTGAAAAGTATTTTCATTTGCCGTGTTCGGTAATGACGAAAAACGACCGGCGGATGGACGTGCTGCGTAAATTGTTTGCCGAATACCGGCCGCAGTGCATTATAGAGCTTATCTGGCAGGCCTGTCTGACGTATGATGTCGAATCATACCTTGTGAAAAAGCTAACCGAGCAAGAGCTGGGTATCTCGTATCTTCGGATTGAGACGGATTATTCGCCGTCAGATTCGGCACGTATTGCTTTGAGAGTCGAAGCGTTATTCGAAACAGTCCGCGAAAGAGCAGGCGAATCCAAATAAGGAAGCTGATGAAGAAGATTATCTACACCTGTCCATATGTTCCGGCCGAATGGATTGCGGCGCATGGCCTGCAACCGAGCAGAATAATACCCGATGCGGCAGGCGCTGCCGGCCTACTCAATCGTGCAGAGGGTATTTGTCCCTTCGTTCAGGGCTTTATCAATGAGGTAATGACATATAATCACGCCGCCGGCGTCGTCATAACAACAGTATGCGACCAGATGCGCCGTGCTTACGATATTCTTGTCCGCAGGTGTGATGTTCCGTTATTTCTTATGAATGTTCCGAACACATGGCAGAATGTTGGTGTGCAAAAGCTGTATATCGATGAGCTCAAACGGCTCGGCAGGTTTCTAATCGGCTTGGGCGGTAAGTCGCCATCGGACAATGCTCTGGCAAAGATAATGCTCGATTATGACACCGCCCGTACATCTATTCTTGGCGCGGGGGGGTATTTACCGGCCAGGCAATACGCTGAAACAATTGCGGCGTTTGGCCGGGACGGGCCCGGCGAAACGCTCAACAATATCACAGCACCCGAACAGCAAATCGAAGGTGTGCCTTTGGCAATTGTTGGCGGGCCGTTAATGAGGCGGGACTTCGATATTTTTGACATAGTTGAGCGGGCCGGCGGCCACATAGTCCTGGATGCTACCGAAACAGGCCAACGCGGCATGTACGCACCGTTTGACCGTAGGGGCCTTCGTGACAAGCCTTTGCTGGAGCTGGCAAGTGCATATTTTTGCGGTATCCAGGATGCCTCACGAAGACCGAACAGCGGGCTTTATAAATGGCTTAAATGCAGGCTTGCCGAAAGGGAAATACGTGGAATTATTTTCCATCGTTATCTGTGGTGCGATATGTGGCACGCCGAGCTTCAGCGTCTGAAAGAATGGACCGGCTTACCCGTTCTTGATATTGACACGGCCGGTAATAACGAATCAATAAACCAACGGACGAGCAACCGTGTCCGTGCATTTTTGGAGACGCTGCAGTGAGTGACACGCCGAAAAGAATAACGCTTGACCAGTGGGACCTGCAATACGAGCGGTTGCTCGAAGCCGGGACATATCAGCCCCCCTATGGCGGGCCTCTCAGCCGCCATCTCGATGACGGAGACAGGCGGCTTGCGAAGCTTCGGTATGATAATTCTGCCGCGGCCCTTAGGTTGTGGAACTTTTTGCTGACCGAAGAAGGCCGCCTGCGTGATGCCCGGGCAGCCGGAAAAAAGCTCATCGGCACGATGAAAGATTTGGGCACTGTTCCGGTGATAGCGTATTCGTTTGATAATTTAGTGGCTTTTTATCCTGATGGTGCCTGGTGGATTCCTTGTGTGATGGAACTAAGTGCAGGCCTGTTAAGCATCGCCGATTCGCTCGGTATAGATGAATCGTTTTGTCCGGTACGTGCGATGCTGGGGGCTTTTGTTACAGGTACGCATTTCCCTCTTCCCGACCGGCTAATATGCAGTGTCGGTGCCACATGCGATGATTTTTCCGCTATAGCCCAGTGCCTTAACGGACTCGGGCATCCGATTTTCTTCTGGGAAATTCCTCATCGTCGTAAACCCGACCCGCACGAAGAGCCGGTAAGTCTGCCCGGCGGATTCTCTGCCCCGAAGTGCCAGGTCGAGTTCGTCAAATCGGAGCTTCACCGGGTCAAAACCATCCTCGAAGAAACATCAGGCGAAAAATTAGATGAGGACAAACTTTCAGCCGGCATTAAAGAGACAAATCAGGTCCGCAGGTATCTGGCTGAGCTTCGGCGCCTTGCATTTACCGCTGAGCTGTGTCCCGTTCCGGCCCTCGAAATGCTCATCGCAGAGATGCTGGCAATACACTTTTGTTCGGACCGTCAGGAGACCATCGAAGTGCTCAAAGAGCTGCTTGAAGAAGTGAAAGCCCGCGTCAAGGCGGGTGTTGGTGTCCTCGATGCCGATGCGGCTAAAATCTTCTGGGTTAATCCCGTGGCGGATTTACAGGTTATGAATCTCCTCGAAGACTGCGGCGGCAGAATATGCGGTACCGAATATCTTTTCACCCACGCGCTCGATGTGGTCCCTGAGGATATTCCCGCTCTCGAAGCTCTGGCGCAGATGGCGTTGGCCGACCCTATGGTCGGCTCATCGACCGACAGGGCGCAGCGCGTATGTGCCGATATCCGCAGATTTCGCGCCGAGGCCGTGCTAATATCACGAATACCCGGTGCAAGCCATTGCGCGCTGGAAGGCGAGGTAATCAGCGAGATTGTTCAGGACAACTTTGATATTCCCGTACTGGAGATTGAAGTCCCGCCGGTGACGGACTCTATGCGTCCGACGGTGAGTACCCGGCTGGAGGCCCTCGTAGAAACAATAAAAGCTCGGAGAACAAGATGATTTATGCAGGAATAGATGCCGGCTCAAGGACAATAAAAATTGTTATGATAGACGCCGAAAATATGCGGGTCATAGCAAAAGGAATCACCGACCAGGGTGTCGAGCAGGATAAGCTCACATCGGAGCTGTTTGAAAATGTCTTGAATGATAACTCAATCAATAGAGAAGATGTCAGCGCAATCGTGGCAACGGGTTATGGAAGGGCCGCAGTCAGCATCGCTGATACAACTATAACGGAAATTACCTGTCACGCGGTGGGAGTGTGCCGCCTCGTGCCCCGGGCAAAGACCATTATCGATATTGGCGGCCAGGACAGTAAGCTTCTCCGCCTGGACGGCGATGGAAAAGTACGGGATTTTGCTATGAACGACCGTTGTGCGGCGGGGACCGGCCGGTTTCTCGAAGTTGTTGCTCAGCGTCTCGGCGTCGAGCTCGATTCACTTGGTAAGCTGGCAGCGGAAAGTCGCAGCCCTGCCGCTATAAGCAGCATGTGTGTTGTGTTCGCCGAGACGGAAATCACCGGCCTGCTCGCTGATGGCAAGGCCAGAGAAGACATTGTCGCCGGTGTCCAGGCGGCCATTGCCAATCGTATCGTTTCGATGGCCGGACGAAATATTGATTTGCCTGTTATTTTCACCGGTGGTGTGGCTATGGTCTCAGGCATGGATGCGGCTCTTGAATCTGCTCTCGGAAAAACTGTTACCGTATCGCCCGACCCCCAGATGACCGGCGCGCTCGGAGCGGCAATTCTGGCATTGAAACGGTTCGGTAAAGAAATGACTTAAAGGTCTATATTCCGCTTTGCTTGTGCTGCAGATGCGCAGAGGGTATAATCTTTTTGGGTATTATTTCTATTTGAGGATATTACGATGATTAATATGGAAAGACGAAAACGTGTTATGCAGCGCTCCATACGGCTTGGGCACTGCATTTGCGACCCCAAGAAACCGTGTCCCTGTGATATTTTCAAGGAAAAGAACATATGTTTATGTGCCGGCGAACGCCTTGAGAACCCAACTGGCCCTATTCAATTGACAAAGCTCGTGGAAAAGGCCGGATGTGCCTCTAAGATAGACCAGGCCTTCTTAAAGCAGGTCCTGAATGATTTACCCGCCGTTGATGACCCTCGCGTGCTGATCGGAGTGCCCGCCGGGGACGATGCCGGCGTATACGATATGGGCGACGGCACGGCGTTGGTTCAGACGGTCGATGTATTTACGCCCTCGGTTGATGACCCTTATACGTTCGGACAGGTGGCCGCGGCCAATTCGGTAAGTGACATTTACGCTATGGGCGGCACGCCAATGACCGCGGTCTCGGTCCTTGGTTTTCCCGTTCGCAAAATTCCCGACAGGGCGATGAACGAAATCCTCTCCGGCGGCATCGACAAGATGAACGAGGCCCAAACGGCAATCATAGGCGGCCACAGCATTAACGACAGTGAAATCAAGGCCGGCTTTGCCGTAACAGGCATCATAGACAAGGACAAGATAGTAACCAACGCCGGTGCTCGCAAGGGCGATGTGCTCATTCTTACCAAACTGCTGGGTACGGGCATCGTGGCCTTTGCATCCCAAATAGGCCGGGCTGACCCCGAAAGCGTCAAGGCGTCGACGCAGTCCATGACGACTCTTAATAAAACCGCATCGCAGTTAATGGTCAAATTCGGCGCGCACGCCTGCACCGATGTTACCGGTTTTTCCCTTATGGGACATCTTTCCGAAATGGCCTTATCCAGTGTCGTCGATGTCGAGGTAATCTGGGATAATATTCCGTTGTTCCCCGGCGTACTAAAATATGCCGCCGCCGGAATTTTGCCCGGAGCTATCGAGCGAAACAAGGAATCCTGTGGCAGGCGTATCGTCCCTGTCGAGTCACTTCCCCAGGAGATGGTCGATATATGCTACGATGCACAAACCTCCGGCGGCCTGCTTGTCGCCATCGACCAAAAGGATGCCGATGCTTTTCTAAAGGCCTTGCATGATAAGGGCATTTCCGCCGCTGCGGCCATAGGCAAAGTTTCAGGCAAAGGCTCCGGCCTTGTTAATATAATCACCGACGGCAGCCGAAAAATTCCTTCTCCCCGGCCCGGCAAACCTGCTAAAAAGCCATCGCAACCCGAACAGCAATTGCAGGAGCCTTCTGAGGAAAAGCTGGCAAGTACATCCGCCCAGCCGGAAACTGACGAAGTCCCTTGTTGTGCCGATGCAGTAAACTCCGCCGGCGCTGCAAAGACAGAAGGTTCGGAGATAAGACAGATTAAGGCCAAGTTCACTGATTTCCTCGGCTCGGCCAGTGCCCCGCATGGCCTGGATGCCTATACAAAGCAGGCCATGGCTATCGCCCTTTCGGTTGCTACTCGATGCGAGCCGTGCCTTAAAATGCACCTGAAAAAAGCAAAAGAAAAGGGCTTCACCCAGGACGAAATTGATGAGGCCGCCTGGATGGCTATCAGCTTCGGCGGCTCTCCAACAATGCTCTTCTACGAGCAGCTTAAGAGCTCTTAACTCTTATGATTCGTAAATAATTCGGTCATAAAAAGCGTATGAACAGATATACGCCTTCTTTCGCTGTAATCTCATATCAGTTCGAGCTGACGCTAATGGTGAGCGCTGGGTCACTGGAAATAGACTCAGGAGATGCACAAAAACCTACCCTTGGACCGTCCACTACAGCATTGTGTTAGACAAGAAACATCTCACATGCAGACATGCATGTCAAAAAAGGTAGCTCGACCTGCCAGAATCCCGTTACCTGTCAATTCTGCTTTCAAAGTGACTCGTCTGTTTGCGTCACAAATATCAAGTGGAAGACCATTGTGCCGCCGGAGTCGACCTTAAACTTAGTAAGTATTGGACGGAATGAATAGTTGCTGTTATATGCTTTGAACAATTCTGCCTTTTGCTGGAATTTCTGTCCTTCTTTTGCAGCATACAGCATTTTTGCAATGCTCTGCTCCCACGCCTCAGCAGCATTGGAAAAGCAACCTCTTTCTTTGCCATTCTTGATCAGGTCTTCCCATATCCAAAAAGGTTTATGGGTTGGTGTCTCGGCCATACCAAAGAGTTCCAGGCAGTCTTTATGGGGTTCAAGGTGAACATTTGGGGGAATGGAATCGACCGCCAATTCCTGCGGCTCTTGTATACGCAACTTCATCCAGTTAGTAAAATACCGTACGTCCATAGAGTGTTTCAAAAGAACATTCGAAAGTTGAGTCGCTAATTCTTCTATTGTTTTTTCACCTAATTGTGGATTAATGGCCTCTCTATTGGGGAAGAATTCTGCCTTCTTGAAAAGGTCCGTTAAAAATTGCTTAATATCTTCCTTGGTAGCACGAACAAACTGGCGGCTGGCCAGAGGAGAAGGAGGGGGTTCATCTTCGTAGCTGCACAGACATATAATCATTGATTGTTCCTCCTCTTTGGCTAAATCGGTAAAAAGCCCCACTTCATACAAACACCAATCCCAGCTCTGACTTGGATCGGTAAAAAGTAGAAAGAGCGCATCCGATTTGCCCAGTTCGTCACGAATCCTTTTGTGCCAGTTTTCTCCTGCTTTGATTGTGCCTGGCGCGCTCGATTGAAAACACTTAAGTTTGCCGGCCGATAGCTCTTCGAGCTTGCTTTTGAGTTTGAGAACTGCTTCGCTGTCCTCATGGTGATGACTGAGAAATATATTCACCGACTTTTCGTTCATTTAAAGCCTCCTTTCGTTCTTTTCTTTATTAAAAAAGACCTTACAATGTTTATATGGTTTCCGTATAACATCCCAAGCCTCTCGATATAAAGTAAGAAAGCACAAATTACGATGCTTCGCTTCAGAGCTGTCCTGTCCACTATGTTAAATCATAGATGCTGTTGTCTTGTTGAGAAAGGGAAAAATGTGTAAAAAATGAAGATTATTTATTGGATACATTTGCCGATTTCCGACGATGTTGCTGGAGATTAAAAATCCTATTGCTTACGGGCCTGATGGAGCATCCAGCATCGAGCATCCGATATCGCTTGTCCGTCATAGCTTCAGCGACGGCTAAAGCATCCAACTTTAGCTCACTTTAGGCACTTTAGTTCACTCCTCACTAAAAAGCATCAAGCATCGAGAATCTAATATCCCTTCGACGGATTTTATCCTGAGCGTGGTAGACGGTAAGATAGGCAACTCGCTTGCCCATGCTCAATTAAAAGAATTAAAAACAGCATCAAATTGGCCCGTCAATTGGCCCGTCATCGGTAAATTCCGGCCTGAGCAAATAGTCGATGGCATTGCGGAACATCTGAAGACCCTCGGCTGTAAGGTTCAACTCGCCCATGGTGGTGGTTATTACCTCATGTATGTCGGGATCGAAGTACGTACCGGCACAGAACAGCATGCGTTTACCTCCGGCGAACTGTCCAGCGCCTTCGTAGAATTCTACACCGGCATCCCAATCGGCGATCCAACCCATCTCTAACCCGACTGGTTTGGCAATGAGCTGGCCGTTGCCCATGTCTGTCCCATCAATGAACGCGGTGAATCCGGCACCGACGAGCGGATCAATCATCTGAATGGCATTCAGGGGACCGTCTCGAAGGGTTGGATCGTACAATGTCATCGGCACACCCTGGAAGATAGGATGATGTGAGTCCACTGCCCCTGCGTAGATATATGAAGTGTCATCCGGTGCTCTGGCGTCTGAATTGACCCATTTCCACCGGATGTTGCGGGCAAAGTGAGAGTTCATTGTCAACAGCGGAGTTGTGAGCGAATTCCACTCGGTTTTCTCGTTATCTTGATTGTAGCGAGTGCTCCAGGCTAACCGGCTGACGATGATCAGGTCGGCCGCATTCAATTCGGCTATCTTCTCTGGAGTAAGCACGTTCCAGTATTCCGGCCGGACGTCAACGCTATGGCCCTCGGAAATAAGGAAGCTCTCCAGGCTGTGGTCGTCTCGAAGCCCGTCCCAATCCCGGTCTATCTCTTCCGTGACCAGGATAATGTTGGCGCCACCCAGCAGATAAGTAATGGCGTTGCGGAACATCTGTAGGCCCTCGGCTGTAAGGTTCAGCTCGCCTTGGGCGGTTGTTATTACTTCTTGTCTGTCGTAGTCGTAGTACTGAATCTCCTGCGTACCGGCACAGAACAGCATGCGTCTGCCACCGGCGTACTGGCCACAGCCCTCGAAGAACTCTACACCGACGTCCCACTCTGCGATCCAACCCATATCGAGCTCAAGTGACTTGGAAATGAGCTGACCGTTGCCCATGTCTGTGCTGCCAATGAAAGAGGTAAGTCCGGTACCGACGAGCGGATCGATCATCTCAACGATATACATGGGATCGTCGTATCGATCAATCGGTTCATGCGCTGTCAACACTCCTCGGAAGACGGGGTGATTGGGTTTCACCGCCTCAGCGAAGATGTCCGGAGTCTTACTTGTTACCGCCATCCCGGAATTGACCCATTTCCACCGGTCGTTACGGGCAAAGTGAGCGTTCATTTGCAGCAGCGGGGTCGTGAGCGAATTCCAGTCGTTTGTCTCGTTGCCTTGATTGTAGCGGCCGCTCCAGGCTAACCGGCTGAAGATAATCAGGTCGGCCGCATTCAACTCGTCGATCTTGTCGGGAGTAAGCACTTTCCAGTAATCCGGCCGGACGTCCACGCTATGGCCCTCGGAAACAAGGAAGGTCTCCAGTGTGTGGTCGTCTCGGAGGCCGTCCAAATCCCAGTCTATCGCTTCCGTGACCAGGATAATGTTGGCACCAGCGGACGCGGGGGCGGGCACCCCTAATAGCTCCACTTCGGCGATCTGCATACTATTCACATTATTTCCAACGGCTCGAATGGCCGTGAATATAAGTTGATAGTGAGCGTATGCCACGTCATTATCAAATGAAATCGGTATTGCGTTCATCGTGAAGCGCGGCCACGCATCCGCCTGGGCGAAATCGACGATATCGCCACTGGCAATTAACTCATACGGCCCATTTATGCTAACATTAGAGCCGGAGAGTTCAAATGCAATCGGGTCACGACCTGGAAAATCATTGGCTGTGGTGAAAGTCAATCCGGTCACAATAGTCGCCCCAGCCGACGGTGTAACCTGCAAACCGGCGCCACCTGTCCCGGGATCGGGATCAAAATCTCCTTTGAAATGCAGATACTTCGTCTCGATGTCATCATCGATGGCCATCTCGGGTATTTCAGGTCGATAATAAGCGGTAGGCCAATCTCCATCATTTGGAACTCCCTGTACTATATCCCCGGGCGCAGTAACATCAACCAGTTCGACACCTTCCATGGTAACCAGAATTTCAAGTTCCGTCAGGGCCATATTGTAGATACGCACGTCGTCGATCATGCCCGTATAGGACTCACCAGTCCATGAAGGATCACCTCCAATGTAATAGGTCGAGTTCGTACCATCTGTTGTCTGGAAGGCTGATTCCTGTGAGAGGGCCCCGTTGACGTAGATGCGAAAGTTCGTCCCATCCCCTGTCACTGCGACGTGTGTCCATTGGTCGGCAGGAACAACATGTGGGGCTGTCTCACACATACCTCCCGCCCAATCTCCGCCAACGCGACCACGCCAGGAAAGTTTCCCACCGTTGTTAATGAATAGCGTGTCATTTGAGGTGTCATCCGATCTAATCGACCGAAAAATCTGCTGCCACGTGTTGCCGGTTCGTGTCGCGTTAATCCAGGCAGCCAGCGTAAATGATCCCTGAAACAGGTCGGGGATTAACGAATCAGAGGCGCCGATTGCGACGCGACTGTTATCAAATGCGAGCGCCTGTCCAAATTGTCCATCGACAAATATCGGACTGTCTTCCAGTGTTCCGTGGTTACCGTTACCGGTAGCATCACCCACAACAGTACCTGCCCCTTCATCAAACGTCCACCAGGCTAAAAGATCCGGACTGCCGGGATCATAACCATAGACCGGATTCATTGGGACTAAACCCAACATCATTACTGCAACAACATATATCATTCTTCTACACATAATAATTCTCCCTCTTAAAAATTAAACTAATTGTGAATTTATGCTTTGGCCACACACCAAAGAAATCCCGGCTTTGACGTAGCCCCAATCGTTTTCTTACTAATCTTACTTTGGTCAGTTTTTCAGGTCAAAAAATTCCTCCTGTAAAATCCGGCCTGAGCAGATAGTCGATGGCGTTGCGGAACATCTGTAGGCCCTCGATTGTAAGGTTCAGTTCGCCCTGGGCGGTGTTCATTACTTCTTGTGTGTCTGAATCTACGGACGGAATCTCCTGCGTGCCGGCACAGAACAGCATACGTTTGCCACCGGCGTACTGACCCGCGCCTTCGTAGAACTCCACACCGGCGTCCCACTCCGCGATCCAACCCATGTCCAGTTGTACGGCCTTAGCGATTAGATGACCATTACCCATGTCAGTTCCACCGATGAACGAGGTGTGTCCGGTGCCGATGAGCGGATCGACCATCTGAACGACATTCGCGGGACTGTCTGGATTACTCGGGTCGAACATTGTCAGCGGTACACCCCGGAAGATAGGATGATGTGGGTCCACTGCCTCCGCATAGATGAGTGGGGTGCGCTCTTTGACGCCGGAATTGACCCATTTCCACCGGGGCTCGAGTTCGTGGTTGCGGGCAAAGTAAGCGCTCATTTGCAGCAGCGGGGTCGTGAGCGAATTCCAGTCGTTTGTCTCGTTGCCTTGATTGTAGCGGCCGCTCCAGGCTAACCGGCTGAAGATAATCAGGTCGGCCGCATTCAACTCGTCGATCTTGTCGGGAGTAAGCACTTTCCAGTAATCCGGCCGGACGTCAACGCTATGCCCCTCGGAAATGAGGAAGCTCTCCAGGCTGTGGTCGTCTCGAAGGCCGTCCATATCCCAGTCTATCGCTTCCGTGACCAGGATAATGTCGGCGCCAGCGGGCGCGGGGACACCTAACAGCTCCACTTCGGCTATCTGCATACTATTAGCGTTTCCAGCATCTCGAACGACCGGGAATAGAACCTGATAGTGTTCGTATGCCACGTCATTATAAAACGAAATCGGCGTTGCGTTCTTAGTCAAGCGAGGCCATGCTTCCGCCTGGGCGAAATCGACGATATAGCCGCTGGCAATCAGCTCGTAAGGCCCATCGATGCCCACATTAGAACCCGAGAGTTCATACGCAATCGGATCACGCGCCGGGAAGTCATTCGCTGTGGTTAAAGTCAATCCCGTAACAATACTCGCACCCGATCTTGGTGTAACCTGGAAACCGGTAGTTTCAGTGTCTCCTTTGAAGTGCAGATACTTCGTAGTGACATCATCATCGATGACCAAATCGGGCGATTCCCATCTCCACCAGCCGAAGTTTCTACTGCCATTTAATCCATCATTTGGAACGCCCTGTATTAAATCCCCAGGCGCAGTAACATCAACCAGTTCGACACCTTCCATGGTAACCAGAATTTCAGCGGCGTTCAGGGCGCAGTCATAGATGCGGACGTCGTCAAGGGCACCGTTGAACGGATTGGCAGCGTTGCTTCCACCCAACACCACCTGTGCATCGGTTTTGGATCCGAATGAAAAGGCGCCCCTATTTACCTCTTCCCCCATGCGATAGATTATGGCAGTAGCTCCATCAAACGTGACGCACCAGTGCTCCCAATCTCCTTCAGTCAGAATCCCGCCAGCAACTCCCGCATAGCCTTCCCGCTCAAACATCACATTTCCACTAATATGACTGGTCTCCAACTGCCACATCATATTATTAACGTTCCAACTGTTTCTCTTGCCGATTAAGCCCTGGTATCGACCATTGAGTCCGTTCCATTTGGCCCAGAGGCAGATGCTAAGTTGGCCCGTTGCATCAGATGGGTTGAAAGTTCCGCAGTCCACATAGTCGTTGTCACCATCGAACTCAAGCGCGCCACCTAACATACCACCCATCGGCTGCCAGATGGGATTTCCATACAGTATACCATCGTTATCACCGATGCTGTCATAAGCAATCGCACCTTCTATCTCGTCCAGCTTCCAGTGCGCAATGAGACATTCGATTGGCTCAGGGTACAATAGGTAGAGGATTTCATCGGCGTTCAGGGCGTGGTCGTAGAGCCGGACCTCATCGAGAAGACCGGCAAAACTTTCATATGGCCATAAGCATCCGTCGTTGCCTATGTTGGCAATGGGATGAATTTCAGACAGCCCGGTATAGGCTCCACTTGAGACCTCCTCGCCGTCCACATAGACCACATAGCGACCTGAATCCCAGGTCAGAGCTACATGGAGCCATTGCTCCATCGGCAGCTCCAATATGTCCGTATCGAGCGTGTGGGAGTTGCCCAGACCGATGTCCAGTAATCTCGAATCTGTAAAACCTTCCTGCATATAGATCTGGACGCGATTAGACCATTGAGGCTGGGTCGTATGACCAAAGAAGTACCGGCCTTCCGTCGCGGGTTGAGGATCCGCCAGAAGACCCCACATGGCGACCGTCCCCGCCGTCGCCGACATACCCGTTGTGGGGAACTCCACGCCGGCATCATCCGGCACCCCTGGGAATGACAGAGCACCACCGAACCTGCCTGCCGCCCATTCGAGCTGGTCGCCGAATAATATACCATCGTTGTCACCACCGGCGCTATCTGCCGCGATAGTGCCCGATGATTCATCGAATCTCCAGTATCCGATGAGGTCTGCCTGAGCAAAATTCGTCAGAACCAGAGCCGGTAACAAAACAAAAGAAGTTAAAAGAAACAATTTCCGCCGTAAGG
>CAZZAX010000071.1:0-29601 GCA_964653075.1 uncultured Pirellulales bacterium | reverse complement strand
CCTGGTTCAAGACTTTTAAGAATGTCCATTGGCTCGACGTCGAGCCGGACGAAACAGCAGAGGAAATTCTTTCCCGTGCAAAGAGGTTTATAGAATAATTCTGTACGTGCAACTTGTTCCTAAGGGACTTGTTGCACACGCGGAAATAGAAAGGGATTTATTTATTCTTCTTATCTTTTTTCAATTTCCGTTTTTCCTTTGGACTAAGCTTGGCCTTTTTCTGTTGTTCTTTTTTGCCTTTATCTTTTTTACCCTTATCACCCATATCTGTTCGACCTTTCCTGAAAAATGACTTGTATTTCTTAATCTGTCCCCGAAGGGCCCACCGGTCCGAAGGTTCTCAGACGGTTTGCAATTGTTTCTGTACGCGAAGCACGGCGGCAGTATCGCCCAGGACGAGCTGCTTTATAAGGCTACTCGGGACAAGGTTGATTCCCATATTGAAGATTTTTTCTTCGACCATCGAGGCAATCGTCCGTGCCGTAGGTGTGTTGAGGTCGTACTTTGTTATCAGGTCCTCGGCTATTCTGGACTTGTCCCATCGGCACCTGCCGGTGCTTTCTTCGGAGCCGACAAGCAGCTCGGCGTCTTTCAGCTTCTGAATGTCAATCGAGACGACCTCGGTCCGGGAGCGTTTGAGCCTGCGCTGGAAATGATATTCAGTCAGTCCGACGGCGGCTTCGTCATAGCTGACGGCCGCGAGTACCGCCTTTATTATGGAGAATATCTCGCTGCTGGTTGCTGTGCGTCGGTTTTGCCGGTGATAGAGATAATATGTCACCACCTCGGCAAGCTGTTCGGCGATATAGACGTCGGCCTGTCCGATCCTGCAGAGGGCGTTATTGATAGTGCCCATGACCTTGGTATGCGAGTATTCCTCGAGACTGCCGTCTGCTTTTACTACTTTTAGCTGAGTTCGCATCGCCTTCTTTTTGTCTCCCTGCAAAAATTACCAGTCAAAAAGTGTCTGTTGGCCGCTTGGTTCGGTTTCGGTGATTGCCCGACTGACTTCCTTAATCAAATCACCGGCGTCCCTGAAGTCACGATATACACTTGCGAAACGAATATAAGCCACTTTGTCAACCCTGCGAAGCTGCTTCATAACGCATTCGCCGACGATAGCAGATGAGACTTCCTTGTCGAATTTTCGGAATATATTCTCCTCTGCCCTATCGGCTACCTGCCGAATCTGCTCGGTCGAGACGGGTCTCTTATAACAGGCTTTTTGCAGGCCGCTGATGATTTTCTCTCTGTCATAAGGAACCCTCGAATTATCCTTTTTCACTACGTAGAGCTTAAAGCTCTCGCCAATCTTTTCGTAGGTTGTAAAACGCTTTTCACACACCAAGCATTGACGACGACGCCTGATTACTCTTCCGCCCTCGCTTGAACGCGAATCAACGACTTTATCCCGGTCTTCCTTGCAAAAGGGACATCTCATTTCGTTTCTCGCATCTCGAACTGCATATTGCGTTTGAGATACACTTTTTTAAGCTCGCAGCTTACGATTAGCGGGTCATCTGTCCATCCCGCGCGAAATTATGACGGGACGGAAACCCTCTTCTAAACTCATAAAGACAATACAATATATAGCCAACTTACTTATTCTATACACAACATATAGTATGTCAAAAAAAATCTTTATACAGGCCAATAATTTTTCCGGGTCGGAAATACACATCTTGCTCCAGCGGCCGTTTATTTGCGGTTAGCAGGGTTTTAAGGGAAAAATACGAGAAAAGTACGCAGCTTTTTTGCGGATTTTATATATATTTAAGCTGTGTTCATCTGAAAAAATTCAAGGAATACAATCGGCATAAGGTAAGTAAGAAGCCTTTGACCTCACCCTGGTACCAGCCGCCCGCATAAGCGTATATTCTTTTGGTGTTATTAGAGCCATAATAAGATTTTTAATTCCTCGTGCTTCTTCTACAATTTCCGCATCGGTGATATTACTATCTCCTGCGCCGACAAGGTCCGGGATATCATAAACGTCCTGAACCGTATCAACGTTCTCTTGTTCTTCTAAAGATTCTTGATTTCATAAAGGCCGGACATTTTTCGAACTGTTTAAAATGAGCTCATGGGCCGGAGGGCCTATCTCATCTGTATCATCATATCACTATCAACAGAGCCTAAAGGCCCTGCTTCAACAGCTTGCTCCGGCCGGATAATTGTGGGTTTGATCAGGATTATGAGTTTCTTTTTATCTTCGGGTGAAGTTACCTGATCATCCTGATCAAGTTTACTAATAGCGCAAGGAAAGGCAAATGTTTTACCATAAGGTATCACTTTATTTGTTATTGTAGTTATTTCTGTTGCCGGGACCTTTATTTTATCTTGAATCATATCTATAATCACATTCTTATTATCATCTTTTACATGCGGCGTAATTCTACAGAATATATTTATGGGCGCAGGCGACGGTGATTTCAAGACCGTTTTTGGCCTGGAATATTCTGTAGAAGACTTAAAGTTCCGCCTCAGACTATACTGTGCTGTTTCATTATTTAGAACCCTTACTCCTGGTGCTATCAATCTTTTTGCATCGTTATTCTTTTGAAAAGCCCTTAGTAACGATATTACCTGTGCATCATCTAAGAAAGTATCAAGGTCAAATTCAATATCCATATTTTCTTTGATTTCGTTAAAGAATTTCTCGCCTGCATATAAATAACACATTGCGATTGATACTTGAGGTTGTGGTGCGCGAAGTGATTCAAGAAATTTTTCTATTTTCTCTTGAACAGCAGGAGTTTGATGAACAGCAAGCATTCTTGGTCTTTCCCTTGGATAACTGAAGATGGTTCCTGATGCCTCATCATTGTTTATCTTCCAACTGTTAGGCTCGATTGTTCCCACTATAAAGTTTACTATATTCTGTGCTGCGTTGACAATTGTCTGATTGGCTGTAATTACACGACCGCGCATCCCGCCTCCGTCGTCTTTTCTAAATACACCATTTTCTCCACTGTCCCCCGGATCAGATCCACGTTTATAATATAACTTCCCTCCCGTCGTATCGCCCACAAATACTCCCTCACCGGCTGGATAAACAAGGTCTGAGATCTTATAAGTACGCTGCACAATCCGCCAGAGTTGATTATTAAATTGCTCTCCGAGTAAGTATTGCAATTCTTCAGTCGCATCAGGATTTGAATGATGGAACTTTTTTATGACATTACCATCTCTATCAATAAGAATAGATGTGGGCCAAGCTTGAATACCGTAAGCGGCTGATGTGGCACCTCTTGCGGATCTATCCGTTCCTTCGATCTTTGTTTCTCCACCACCATCCAGAGCGATAGCAAAAGATATCTGTTGGCCAGACCAACGTTCTTCACTTAAATCTTTGAGTTTTTGCTGAAGTTCATCGATAGAACCAAGCGAATCATCATGGATAGTTATGATTATTAAACCATATTTGCTAAATTTATCGTGAAGTTGCATTATTTTAGGCATTGCCGCTATACAAGGACCGCACCAGTAACCCCAGAAATCGAGAAGTACTAATTTACTCCGCAAATTAGCTAATTTCAACGGTTCGCTGTTGATCCAGCCTTTGATATTACGAAATTCTGGTGCAGTTTTACCTATAAGTGTGGCCAATCTATCCGCAGGCAAATCAAGCTTTACTTCCAATTCTTTTTGTTCTCTCTTAATTTCGATTTCATGGTTTATAGAGTATGTGGAGCTGCCATAAGCATTTAATTTGTAAGAACCTGGCGGTAAAAGAAACTCAAACTGTCCTGTTTTAGAAGAATATGAAAGCGGACGATAAATGTCCTTGTATACATACACATTTGTCCACTTGAGGTTTTGTTCCAGCTTCTCAAGTGACGAACTTTCAAGCCGACCTTTTACTCTACAAGCCGGTTTAAGCTGCCATTCGATTACTCCATTGGAATCATCTGGTGAAATTTCCAGAAAGCCTACGAGTTTTCGTGAGGTTTCTAACGCATAAAGTAACAGTTTGTTATCTTGGTTTCGGTCTTGAAACAGATCATCTTTTTGAAATGAGACAAGGCCATTTTCGTCTGATTGGACAGAATTAAAGCTTAGGGCATCATCAAAATTTGACAAACGTTTCCCTACCTTTGCACCACTAATAAACAAACCATTTGGATCTAAGAGACTAAAAGCAATTTTCTTCTCAGACGCACCTACGGTTGCCCTACCCACAAAGTTAATTGCATCGATTTCCTGACCCGGCTTTATTTTCAGTCTGCGATTTTGGGCTTCCCGAAAAGTAAAGAAGATGTCGCCGGCTGGAACCGGTAGTTTGTAGGTGCCATCAACTTTGGTCGTTGTCCTGAACCTGTCGCCTACAAAGGCCTCATTGCCCGCACTTACCGTAAAACCAGCTAGTCCTTGCTTTGTTTTTCTGTCAGTAAACCTGCCTAAGATAATGCCAAAAGGCTCTGCAGTTAATTGAAGATCTATGACCTTTTCTCCAGGATTTAAGTTTAGCACCTTCTGTGCCAACGTGTAGCCGAGTTTCCGCATTTCAGAGACACTTATGTAGAAGCTTGTCTCGCCCGAAAGCAGGGTATCTGCTTTAAATCGCCCCTCGTCGTTAACCTGGATTGACTTACGAATATTAACAGATACGTTCCGCCAACTCAAAGAAAACGGACCAAGGGCTTTACATGTGTCGCTCGCAACCACAACGCCTTCTATTGAAGCGCCAAGAGGAATCCCTTCCTCGCCAAAAAGAAAGCCTTTCTCGATCTGAGCCAAATCATATGGCCCTCTGCCAGGATGAGCATATCCCGCAACCTCAAAATTTAGTTGTACTTTGCTACCGATCGGCAAGGCAGGTAGGATAAACCATCCGTTGCGATCTGTTCGCAACTTAGGGTACATACCAAAACGCTTTTCTTCACCTGCTATGGCTATTCCCTCAACTTCCATCAGAATGTCCGGGATACCTTCACCTTTGTCGGTGAACAATCGGCCCTTAGCGATCTTCCCCTTTTTCAATTGAATCTCAATCGGCGCCTTTGTTGGAAAATCGACGATAGTATAACCGGCGAAGCCATCGTGTGTGGAAGCCAGCAGGAAGCAGTATCCGTGGTCAGACTTTGAGGAAAACTTGGCGATGAAGCGCCCTAATTTATCTGTCAGGTACGGAAGAGCATCGGATATCGATCCTCTATCGTAATACACACGTGCATATACCATTGCCCCTATAGCTGGCTGTCCATTAGGCAGTAGAACATTACCAGCCAAGATAGGATAGTCTTCGCTCCACTCAAGGTGGTTTAGTTCCACGTCTACAGCCATCTTCTTACCCTTGCGTACAAACTCCACATTAACTTTACTTCCAGGCGACATAGACCGTGTTAGAGCAATCAGATGGTGGTTCGAGCATATATCGATATCAGCAATTCGAACGATATAGTCGCCGACTTGGAGCCCAGCTTTTTTTGCCGGACCTTCGCGAAGCGTCGAGAGGACCACTCCAATTGTCGAATCCATCATATCTGCTTCCTGCCTCTGAGCAATTGTAGGGGAGGCTGCACGTATATTCATTGTTCCTTGTCCAGGCCAGTCTTTGATAAATTCATCCAAAGTCACTGGCTCGGGTATAGTAGCGGATACACCTTTGCTTTTAGCCGTCATAACATTTTTAGAATCCGCAACTGAACTTGCCTTAGTAGTTTGGACGAGCATTGTTGATATTGCAATGGTAATTAAGAACAAAACTGTGATAATTCCAGCTATCCAGAATGAACAGTTTCGTTGGGCAGGCGCAAAGCCGAGAACATGGCGTACACGCTTCAAGAATGGCTTGTTGTCCCTGCTGAATCCTGCCGCAAGAACCGGCTGTTTCGCGATGAGCTTAGCCTGGACAACACTTTCCAAAGCCGAGGCATACGTTAGACGTTCTCCCGTTGCTCTGACTGCTAATTCATCACAACAAAGCTCACGTTCGCTGCGCAGACAGCTTGACAGCCACCAAACAGCCGGATGATAAAACAGCAGTGTTTCCATTACTCGCTGGGCCAGATTCACCCACAGATCAAACCTGCGTATATGGGCTAATTCATGAGCAATAACCGCCTCGAGCATTTCCGGCTTCATTTGTATTACCATCGAAGCAGGCAGCAAAACCATTGGTCGCAAATAACCGACAGCCATCGCCTGCAAAACAGAAGGTGATATGAAAACACGCGAAAAGCCGCGCATGCCCAGTTCTTCACTTAACGAAGCAATACGCTGGACCAACCTTTCCGGCAACGGTTCTAAATGGTGACGCCACCGATGTACGCCAATAAATCCCATCAATAGCCGCATACTCAATACGATTACCCCAACCATCCAGATTACTAAGAGCCAAGGCAGTGTATTATGCAGGCAGCTATATATTCTTTCGCGTATTGGAATTGTATTTGTTACAGGGGTTAGTTTCGGCATAGCCGGAATGGAAGTGCCGTCTTCTGGTGAAATAGCCCCTTCGGGCGGAACCTTATCAGAGGCAATATCAAAAGGCCCGGCTGATTCTATTTCTACAAATAGCTCCACGTCCGGACTGATTGGAATATCAATAGCTATGAAAGTTACTACAGGACAAACGAACATGGCTACAAATGCCATGAGATAAACGATATAGCGTGCATTTCCGTGACTTAGCTTAAATACTCTAACACAAGCACCAATAAAGACGGCTATTGCCAGACCCTGCCAGAGAAAGTGCACCAACGTTAAGCCAAGCCGTTGCCAGAGAGGCTGAGAAAGAAATTCGATGATTGACATTATGCACCACCTTTCTTCTTACCAAACTCAGCAATAGCTTGACGGATCTCATCCATTTCTTCGATGCCTGGCTCGGTTTCCCGGAGTAAATGTGCTACTAGCGCACTTGCCGAACCGTCAAAAGCCCGATTCAATAAATCACCGAGCATACGTGACTGTGTTTTATTCCGTGAGACCTTCGCTGAATAGATAAATGCTTTTCCGTCGGCCTTTTGCCTGAGCATCCCCTTATCGGCCATAACACTCATCAGGCTCATGACTGAAGTGTAAGCCCGAGAGCGCTTAGGATTAAGCAAATTCATAACTTTTCTGACTGTACATGGCCCGTGTTCCCAAATGATTTGTAGAACTTCTAACTCGGCCGGGGTTGGATTTTTATGACGTGGTCTAGCCATTGAACTGCTCTCCTGTCAAATGCTCAGAAAGTATCATAACTTTGTCATTTTATTGGTCTATTTATAAAAGTACTATAAAACCCGTAGGTTGTCAACGGTAAAACCCGTAGATAATAAAAAAATTTCTTACAACCTCGATTTTTATCTAAAAAACACAGAAAGATTCTTATAAAACAAATAAAAATTGAGCACGTGTCTGTAATAAGTGGGGCCCGGTCCGGTGAATTTATCAATGTGAAAGTTGTTGGCACAAAAGATTATGATTTACTCGTTGAGCAATTTTTAATACATAAAAAAAGCCTCTGCGCAGAGCACGCAGAGGCCAACTCGGAAAGAAACTTATATGCACCCCCCCTTAGGTTTGGGATAAAGCTTTCACTTCTTGTGAGCAGCTTTATTAGCATCAATTCTGCTCTTTCCCTTGGGTTACATTTAAAGTTTACTATAAAAACCTAAAAAAGCAAATCAAGCCGGCTGCGTTTTTTGCTTTATTTTAACTGCCCGATAAAACCGGAGACCTGCAAAAATAAGGGCGAAAAAACCGTTCGTTGGCAGGAAAAATCTGAGAAAAAAATCGTTTTTTGTATGGGCCTACAATTTATGCCTTCAATTAACTGTTATGCCCTATAAAAAGCCTGCTCAGACATCTTCGATTTTGGCTTTTTCTTTCAGGGAGTCAATATAGTTATCGATGGCTTTGCTCCGCATCTGTTCCTGGAGCGTGGTTACTATCTGGTCCTTTACTTCTTTGAGCTCGGCTACAGCAGCGGATTTTCTGTCGTACACCTTTGCTATATGAAAGCCGAAACGGGTGCGAAAGACGTCACTGACATCACCGGCGCCCAAATTAAAGATTACGTCCTCGAACTCCTCGACCATCTGGCCCCTGGTGACATAGCCCAGGTCGCCGCCGCTGTCGGCGCAATCGGTATGTTTATCAACCACCGCCTCGAAGGCCGCGCCGTTTTTCAATTCATCGTGCGCTTCTTTTATAGCGTTATAAGCGGTCTCTTCGTCCGTCTGCCAGTTAACGTATTTTACTATATGCGCCACCCGGGCACTCTCGCCGGTCTTGAACTGCTCGGCATTTTTCTCGTAGTATTCTTTTATATCGGCCTGTGGCGGGTCGGGTAAATCTTTACAGACTTCGCTGAGCGTCTGCTCGACTCTCATCTGCATCTCGATCTGCTCTTTGATGCCTGCATCGTTCTTGACACCAAGTGCTTTATAAAGCTCTTCCGGGTCGGTGTATTGCTCTTTTATCTTTGCCAGGGCGGATTCGATTTCATCTTCGGGAATTTTTTCGCCGTTATTTTTTGCCTCCTGATTGATTAGTACTTTTTCAATCACGTTCTCTTTGGACCAGTCGAACAGTTGCGCTTCTCGCTCTTTTGGATCCTGGTCGGAAAAGACTCGTTCGTAATCCGGCCTTAAGCGTTCGGCCTCCTGCTTTATCGCCGAGTCTTCGATTTTTTCACCATTAACAATCATAGCCATTTTTTACCTTTCATATTTTTGTAGCCCGTTCACGGCCGAAGTACATAGTCCGCATGTGGCGGGCGGCAATTTCTTTCAATTTTCAATAATTATTTTACCCTTTTGCTTTGGCATACCAGTCGGGGTCCTTTGCCAATTTTTCTCTTGCTTCCAATGTCATCATCTCGAAGGCCGGGTGAGTGCTCTCCCATGCCCGGTCTCGAAACGAGCTTTGCCGCATCTTTTCAACCTCCGGTGCGACCTCGTTAAAATATCTTCCGTATATATGCAACGAATCGCTTATATCAACGTATCTTCCCACTTTCACCGGTGAGCCTGTTTTTTCGGCTATTGCTTCTGCGATTGTTTTTTGAAGGTCAGTCAGGGCATATACATTCATAAACCAGGCTTTGTAGAGGTCTCTGCTGCGCCAGTGGGTGTTCATATTTAGCGAACGGCTGCCATCTTCGTTTGCCAGAAGCCGGCACCATATTCTCTGAAGGCAGGGCGGGTCGTCCGTTACCGGGTCCGCCGTGGGCATCCACGTTATCGCCTGAGCCCTGCGGCTGTGGCCGGCCTGCGAGAGGTAGTCGATGATATACTGTATCTGGTTTACATTCCTGAACGGCCTGGGCGAGCTGGCATCGCGTATGTCTTCGGCCGGGCAGTATGAAAACAAACGTTCGTGATAGGTATAAGTCCACTTACCCGCAGCAGGGTCAATCCAATGGTCGTGGATGCCGTTGACCACTTCCTGCCGATATGACTCAAGCTCCTCAGGCCCTCCGGGGAAGTTCTTGTGAATCCTCGGCTCGCTGAACGGCTCGTTAACGGTGACCATAACGGTTGCGTCCCTGCTCGGCGGGTCTTCGGCCTTATCATACTGTGTCTTGACGTCGAAGCCATTGTCCCAGACTGCCAGGACCGCTTTCTCCCATGCCTCGGGCAGACAATCAGCGGTTATCGAAATCACGGGTATATTAGCGGTAGATACTGTTGCAGCCATTTAACGGGATTCCTCCTTAATCGTGAAAGGTTTGGTTCCAGGTCTTGGTTCGGCAAACATGCTAACATCTTTTTCCTCTTCGGTGACCTGGTATCGTTTCTGATATCTTTCGGGCAAATCAGCGAGCATCTGTTTGGCATTGTAGGCAAACCAGCTCTGAGGCCATCTGCGAATGATTGTCCGGCAGTTGTCAACCATAAGCTTAAAACCGGTTATTGGTAAGCGGCCTATGCTGCGTCCCGGTGCGGCCACATTCAGGAGCCTCTCGGCCTCTATTTGATCTATCTCACCAAGCTCCTTGAAATACAACAGCACAGGCTGGGCCGGTTTGGGTGGTGCTATGGCCGGTGGAGCAGTCTGAGCGTCTGTTTGGTTCTCTATCGGCGGAGTTTTTTCTGCAATCGGTGTTTGACTTTGAGAATCCTGTGCCTGTGGTTCGGCTAAAAATCTTTGCTTGTCTTCTTCGGCCTGGTCGTAAAAATTTTTCTCCGGCTGTTTCGTTTCCCGGGGCTGCGAATCCGTTCCGGACGTGAAAACACTTATCAGGACAATCACGCCCACGGCCAATACTGCCAGACCCATTATTTTCAGCCAGAATGTATTCATAATTATCCCGCCCCATTACGACAAAGATTATTGATTATTGTTTATTGATTATTTATAATCGATTTTAGCATTAAATTTTATTTTTACAATAGCCATTAGTAAATAATAAATCGTATATGTTTACAGGACTTATAGAAGCGGTTTGCACAGTAAAGTCGGTTCGCCGAAGCGGCAGGGCGATGCTTCTTAATATAGATTTAGGCAGCCTGGCCGACGAGTGCAAAATCGGAGACAGCATAGCCGTAAATGGGGTCTGCCTGACTATAACCAAATTCGAAGGTGGCGCTGCCGCTTTTGACGTGAGCGCCGAGACATTAACGAAATCGACCCTGGATAAATTAAGCCCCTCGTCAGAGGTCAACGTCGAACGCGCCGTCAAAGCCACGGACCGGTTCGGCGGGCATTTTGTTCAGGGGCATATCGACGGTACGGCAACAGTTAAGGCAATCGACAAGCAGGGCCAATTTGCCGAGATGAAATTTACCGCAGAACCGGAACTGCTCGATTCGATGGTGGTCAAGGGCTCGGTCGCCGTCGATGGAATTTCTTTGACGATAGCAGGTATCGAGAAGAACAGCTTCAGCGTTGCCCTGATACCCCAGACGCTGAACAAAACTACTCTTGGTACAGTAAAGATTGGTGATATAGTTAATATAGAAACTGATATAATTGTAAAGACGGTAAAAAAGCAACTTGAGAAGATTTTGCCACAGACCCAGCCGCTAACAGCCGAAAAGCTAAAAGGTTTAGGATTTTAGACAACACACGACGTACAACGCAAGCCCGATGCTGCACAGAAGAAAAATATTATGAAAGCTAACGGCAATAATTCGATATCAGAACAGCCGGTCATCGGTATTACGATGGGTGACCCGGCGGGTATCGGCCCGGAGATTATCGTTAAGGCTTTAGCCGATCCGAATATTCGGCGTGCTGCGAAATTTATTATCTTCGGTATGAACGAGCAACTTTGCTACGCGGCGGACACCGCTGAGATAGAGCCTTTCTGGGGCCGGCATCAGCACGAGAAAATCAGCCGCGAATATCCGTATAAAGTTGTCGTAGCAGATTACGACGAGTATTCCGTTCCTTCCTGGGTCAAAAGCCCGAGCAAAGCGGCGGGCGAGGCATCAATAAGATTCTGTCTCGATGCCGTTGATGCGGCCCGGGCCGGTTTGATAGATGCGGTGGTAACGGCGCCAATCAGCAAGACAAGCTGGAAGCTGGCCGGTGCCGAGTGGCCGGGCCACACCGAGATGTTGGCCGCTTGCTGTAAATCCAAACGTAAGGTTATGATGTTTGTCGCCGGGCCGTTGAAACTCGCGCTTGCAACAATTCACGAAGCCCTGTTCGAAGTCAGGCATAAATTTACGATTGGCTGTGTTTTTGAGCCGATAGATTTGCTGAATGACGCCCTGAAAGAGTACTTCGGTCTTGATAATCCGAGGATCGGAGTTGCCGCGCTGAATCCCCATGCGGGTGAGGAAGGTCAATTCGGCGATGAAGAGCAGCGTATAATAACGCCCGCCATTTTATTGGCACAGAACCAGGGCATAAACTGTCTTGGCCCGTACCCGGCCGACACTCTGTTTCTGCGGGCCGTTCACGGTGAGTTCGACGGCGTCGTCGCGATGTACCATGACCAGGGGATGATACCTGTGAAGCTGCTCAATTTCGGGAAGGCGGTCAATATAACGATTGGGATACCGATTATAAGAACTTCGCCTGCTCATGGAACGGCTTTCGATATTACAGGCCAGAACATTGCCGACCCTGCCGGGATGAAATCAGCCATAACCACCGCAATAAAAATGGCAAAAACAAAAAAGGCTCGTGAACTTACTCACGCCAACACAACGAACACCTAAAGCCAATGCAGACAAAACGGCAAATCCAGCAGTTGCTTGCGTCGGCAGGCGTCCGTCCCAATAAACGGCTTGGCCAGCATTTTCTCATCGATTTGAATCTGATGCGGCGGCTGGTAGATTCGGCGAATATCAACGGTAACGATATTGTACTCGAAGTCGGCTGCGGCACAGGCTCTTTGACGGGTGAGCTGGTTGAAAAAGCGGGCTTTGTTGTTGCTGTCGAGTTTGACCGGACCCTGGCCGGACTGGCAAAAAGCAGCCTGGCAAATACAGACAACGTCGAGCTTATCAACACTGATGTTCTTAAGAACAAAAACACCCTCAGCCATACAGTTGTCAGCGCACTGGAGTCGGCTCGTAAAAAATATACCGGGCGAGTTCTGTTAGTGGCGAATCTACCTTACAGCGCCGCTTCGCCGACAATGCTGAATCTGATTACAGGTCCGGCTGCTGCTGATGCCATGTACGTTACCGTCCAGAAGGAGGTTGCCGACCGGATGACGGCAGTGCCCGGTTCCGGTGATTACGGTATCCTGAGTATCTTGCTTAGTGCAGTCGGCGATGTAAAGACTATACGGATTTTAAGGCCGAGCGTCTTTTGGCCTCAGCCGAAGGTTGATTCGGCGATGGTCGGCTTTGTCCGCATAGAAGAGAAATACAGGCGTATAGAGGATATGGGCTTGTTCGGTGAGACGGTAAATCTTTTTATGGGTCATCGTCGCAAGACTCTAACGGCGTGCAGCAGACTGGCTCGCGGCAGACTCGCAAAAATCAACAATGCCGAAGACATAAATACCGGGGGCATAAACTGGCCCGAAATCTTCGAGCGATGCGGCATTGTCCCCACAAGACGTCCCGAACAGCTTAGCAGCGAAGACTACTTAGCCATCGCGAACCTGTGCCGCAGCATTCTTGCAGAGGCTTGATTAGAAAATGGAGTATTTTATATTAACTTGCGTAAAATAGTAGAAATAGGCAAAAAAACGGGTCCTTCGCAGATTTAATTATGCAGATTGTTATACAATGTCCCTGTGTTATGGACATATCGAGAAAGACAGGTTATTCTCATAATAAAATACCCTATTTTTACTTAATTTTCAACCAAATTTACTCTTGCAGGAAATTAAAATTTAAGTTATAATGAAAAATTCGGTGAAATCGTGATTATTTAGCGCAAAAAGCTTGGCCTGTGGAACAGTTATTTGCTTTTGCGCATCATAAAAAAGGTAGAAGGCAACATTAGAAGAAAACTGAGGAGTGTTATTATGGGTAAGCGAAGTAGAGGATTTACATTGATAGAGCTTTTGGTGGTTATTGCCATTATCGCGGTGTTGATGGCGATATTAATGCCGGCATTACGTCGGGTGAGGGAACAAGGCAAAATGATAAGCTGCATGGGAACTCTTAAACAATGGAATATAATTGCGGCAATGTACACGGAAGAAAATGACGGCAAATTCTGGGATTCCGACGACAATACCCCTGCCTACTGGTTCATAGTGCATATGGAAGATCGCTATCAAAGTCGTAAGAAAAACAAGTTGTGGTTCTGCCCAAGCGCTACGAAACCCAGATACACTGAGAGTGGCATTGAAATAGACGTCTTGCACATCAACAACTCCTGGGGCATTTACACGCGGTCGAACCACTCAGGTATTTGCCTCGATGGCATAGACGGCAGCTTCGGTATCAACGGCTACTGTCTTATACCTCGAACTGCCGAAACGTATGAAAGTGGTGTATCTGTCTCAAACGGCTGGAAGACCGCCGGTGGGCGCAATGCAAGCCAGGTGCCATGGTTCGTTGAGGCGTTGCGTTTTGACCTTTGGCCGTTACCGACTCATGCACCAGCCACCAACGAGTTTTCTGCCTGGTCGGACAACCTCATGGCACGTTGCGCCATCAACCGCCACCAGGGATTTGTGAATGCCGCCTTTATGGATTGGTCGGTAAGAAAAGTCGGCCTAAAAGAGCTGTGGACACTGAAGTGGCATAAGCAATTTGACACGAACGGTGCCTGGACAAAGGCCGGCGGTGTCCAGGCCAGCCAATGGCCGCAATGGATGAGGCGTTTTAAAGATTATTGAAAAATGACTATCGTTTATAAAGGCCGGCTTTTGTGACCGGTCTTTGTTGTTTGCTGAAGAGTGTTTTTTGAAAAAAGATTTTAGGCGTGGGACATGACAGGAAAGGTGTGGTTATGAGCAGAAAAACAGGATTTACTCTCATAGAACTTTTAGTGGTAATCGCTATTATTGCGGTATTGATGGCCATCCTGATGCCGGCTCTGAATCGGGCGAGGGAACAGGGCAAACGTTCGACCTGCCTGAGCAATCTCAAGCAGTTGACCCTTGCGTGGATTATGTATGCCGATGAGAACGACGATAATCTCATCAACGGCGATACGGGCGAATACAGCATACATCAGAATGAGACACCGTGGGTGCTGGCTGACTGGCGTTCGGGTATGACCGAGGAGCAGAAGAAAGATGCCATTTTTAATGGGGCGATGTGGCCTTACGTTAAAAACCTGCATATTTATAAATGCCCGACGGTTAGCAAGATTGTTCGTTCGGGTGCCCAGGAAAAAATGTTCCGGACTTACTCTGTGTCTGATTCCATGAATTGTAAGGACTGGCCCGATATGGGTGCGGAGATGTACAAGAAAAGAATGGAAATTGATAATCCTGCGTACAGGATAGTCTTTCTTGACGATGGGGGCACGATAACCTCTGCTCTTGGTGGCTGGACGGTTTATGTTCAGCAGGAGCAGTGGTGGGACCCGCCGCCAATACGACACGGTGACGGAACGACCTTTTCTTTCGCGGACGGACACAGCGAATATCACAAGTGGAAGGACCCGCGTACCATCGAATTCGGCAAGCGTGTTCCGCCGACGGCCTTCTCCGGTACACAAGCCGGCAACGAAGATCTTCACTGGGCCGCTGTGGCTATGTGGGGTAAAGCGGCGATGGATTAGGATTTATTCACAGAAACCGTCAGCGCATTTGTGGCTTCTGTGCCGATTGAATCTTTGAAAACAAGTTTATTTGGAGGAACAGAAAAGAATGCACAGGACAAAAGGATTCACATTAATAGAGCTTCTGGTAGTTATTGCTATCATTGCGCTGTTAATGGCGATATTGATGCCGGCAATGCAGCGGGTGAGAAAGCAGGCAAGGGGGGTCATTTGTCAAGCCAACCTCAAACAATGGGGCACCATATTTGCGATGTACACGGACGACAACAACGGCAATTTCCCCGAGCGCGAAGGCGGCAGTAGCGCTTACGGACGCTGGATGGACTCGATGCGTGAATACTATATCACTACAGAGGATGTACGACTATGCCCGGTAGCTCGTAAAATTGCCAACCCGGATATGACACAGCCAATCGACTGGTGGGGCGGCACGTTTAAAGCCTGGGGAAAAGTTCCAGGCTGGGATGCCGGTGGACAGCGTACTATAGGTTATTACGGCAGCTACGGGGTAAATGGTTATATATATGTGCCGGTGGGCCCGGATGTTTATGGAAAAGCTGCCAACAGATTCTGGAGAACAATTAACGTCAAGAACGGCAACGAGATACCGATGTTTCTTGACTGCTATTTCTGGTGCGGATGGCCGGATGATGACGACACCCCTCCGGAATACGATGGCCATCAGATGCGACCTGATGAAAATGCAATGAATCGTTTCTGCCTCAACCGCCACAATGGAGCGGTAAATATCGTTTATATGGACTATCACGTAGAAAAAACAGGGCTCAAACGGTTGTGGACATTAAAGTGGTCTCGTGACTTCAACAAGGTCAATCCGTGGACCCCCGCAGGTGGTGTTACACCGGGCGACTGGAGTAATTACGGAACCGGCTGGATGGCAAAATTCAAAGATGATTGAAAAAACGGTATCTCGCAAAAGTGAGTACGGAAGTATTATTTTTATTAAACTCATAAAACAGGATCGTGAAAAGTAAAATAAATAATGGGAACAACAGGAAAGAGGTACTCTTATGAACAAACGGAACGGATTTACATTAATCGAACTGTTGGTCGTAATCGCGATAATCGCGGTCTTGATGGCAATCCTGATGCCGGCTCTGAATCGGGCCCGTGAACAGGGCAGGCGGATAGTGTGCGAGCACAATCTCAAAGGTTTGACGCTTGCCTGGATTATGTATGCGGACGAAAATGACGACAAAATCGTCAACGGGGCCGGGGGTTTCCACTATTTCGCCAGCGGTTCAAACACCACCAACGGTTCTGCTGAAGGAATTGTTGAGAGGGCCTGGGTAGGCAAAGGCTGGGGCGATAACTGGGACAGCCCAGATGTTGCTAATACAGGAATGACTGAGGAAGAGAAAAAGCAGGCCATCCGGGAAGGCGCCCTGTGGCCGATGTGCAAAGATTACGATATCTACAAATGTCCTACCGGAAGGCCGAACGAGTTCGTTACCTATGCGGCCGTTGACGCTATGAACGGCCTGTACCGGACAGGTACTACCAGCAAGGCCGGATCTCATCCATATGCAGTGGGCAAGAGGGAAGGTGGAACGGTGCTGTGGATCAAACGAAGGAGCGAGATAAGCAGTCCGGCCCCTGCCAAGCGAATGGTTTACATAGACGAAGGCGCGATGACACCGGACAGCTTCGCAGTGCACTACGCCCAGCGAGGTCCCTGGTGGGACGACCCGCCTTCTCGTCACGGCGACGGAACTACGGTATCCTGGGCGGACGGCCACTCCAGCCATCTCAAATGGAAAGCAGCAGAGACTATTAAACGTGCCAAGGATAGCCAGGATTGGTATGGCGGCGGCGGCTGGATGCCACGAACCCCAGAGGGACTGGAGGAGCTTGAACAGTTCCAGAAATCCGTATGGGGCAAGGTCGGCTACTGACAATAGTGATTCACAGTTACTTTTGGAATTGTGACCGGTCGCCGGATGTGTTACGTCAGCCAACTGGAAAAATGATAGTACAGGCTGATTGACAGAATTTTAATACTCTTGAAATTGCTGATTAGTTATTGTAATTGGTTATTATTTGGCCATTTACTAATTTGAATGGAGTATTATTATGAAGAGTCGGAGAGGATTTACCTTAATAGAACTGTTAGTCGTAATTGCCATCGTTGCCGTATTAATGGCGATATTGATGCCGGCACTACAGCGGGTCAAGGAACAGGCAAGAGAAATGGTCTGTAGGGGTAACCTGCGTCAATATGGCATAGCACAGGCCTTATACCTGGATGATCATGACGACCGCTATCCCAATGCCTGGACCTCCCTTGTCAAAACAGAGTCTCCTGTGGGCGGCTATCAGCGTTTCTGCCGATGGCACGACCCGAGATACCCCGCCGACGGCCCCTTTTGGCCCTATCTGAAGAAAGGAAAGGTGCATCTGTGCCCATCGTTCGCAGTAATTGCCAAGTCCGAGGGCCAAAGACATCCCAGCCATGATCCTTCCATACCGGTTGTTCCTTACTATAGTTACAGTATGAACGCCTACTTAGGCTCAAGGACCGGAGCCCAGTCAGACTCCACAGATCGCGGCGGGATTCTTAAACGTTCCGAGATATCAAGAAGCATGGCGGAGGTATTTTTCTTCGCTGCCGAGAACATGTGGCTCAGGCCCGGCTGTAGCTGGGTGCTCAATGACAACGCCTTGTGCCCCGATGGACGGGATTGGTTCGGTACATTCCACGGCACCTCGCAGGCGGACTTAAATGCCGGCACAATCAATGCAGTTTTTGTGGATGCCCACGTCCAGGAAGTGCGGTCGGCCCTAAAGAAAGACACTTCTGACAGGTCGGAAATGGAGTTCGGCAGGTTCGAGAAATACGGCTGGCCGCATAAACAGCCATTTCAATAATTCACCTGTCCTCTACGCTGCCACCGCCATCCCTGATTGGCTCTCCGGGACGTAAAATCAGTTCAAGCAAGAAGTAATACAGAGATGTGAAACAAGTACCTTTATGAACAAGCAAAGTGCGTTTACCTTAATAGAGCTACTGGTTGTAATCGCTATTATTGCGTTATTGATGGGTGTTCTTATGCCGGCGCTTATGCGTGCGAAGGAGGCGGGCAAGACCATAAAGTGCCAGGCGAATCTGAGGACGTTGACTACGGCCTGGTACACCTACGCGATGGATAATGACGACAAGCTGTGCGGCTCGTGGAATTACAACGGCGGCGGCTGGGGTGACCCGTGGGACTGGGCCTGGGCGCCCTGGAGGGTCGGCGGCAGCTCTGCGGTGAGTGACTACTTCAACGCCACACAACAAGAAAAGCAGGAAGGAATTAAAAAAGGAGTACTATACCCGTACACAAAAAGTGTTGACTGCTATCACTGCCCCAGCGACAAGAGCTTCGGGAGGAACTTTCGCACCTATTCCATGCCGGACGGCTTGAATGGCAAATGGGCCAAGAACAAGGGCGGTAACGCCAACTGGACGGATGTATCTCATTTGTCCCAGTTGAAGGACCCTGCAAGGAAGTATGTCCTGCTCGAAGAGAATGACCCCCGGGGTTACAATATCAACGCCTGGGTCATTAATCCGGGAGGTGTTGGGACCATGGTCTGGTCGGACCCTTTGGTGGTCTGGCACGGCAGCCGGAGCAGTTTCGGTTTCGGAGACGGCCATGCGGAGACATGGAAGTGGAGTCACGAGACGCAGAGAATTTTTCGTGACCTCAGGGAAATGTCGCAGGGTCAGCGTACACCGCAGACCGGGGACGGCATTCGAGACCTCGAGCGTATCCAGCGAAGCTGGCCGGAACCGAGAGGTTCGTCCGACAGCGGCTTATAGCAATTGTGATGAAACCTTGCGCCTTACCTGTTTGAGATAACAAGCGACTTAAATGGCCGTTTTTATTTCACTCCAAATCATTACCACAAGATAATGTCTTTGTGATAGTTCTGAAAGTGGAGTTCGGCTGCATCGTTTGAAACTTACAGCTAATTCGCGATTATCTGCCAAAAACCATCACTATTTTCTAACTGAAAACGACCGCAGCTCATGTAAGTGTTATATTGACAAGCAGTATCCTTGATTAACAAGCATAATGTACTATAATCACGTTCATCCAAGTGCAGAGAATTGAATTTTGCCGATTGGTTATCACTCTGTCGATATCGCAGTAACACTTTGAATTGGAGATATATTATGGAACTCAAAGGTAAAGTCGCAGTCATCACGGGCGCATCGAGCGGTATTGGTGAAGGCACGGCACGCGAATTGGCTGATGCGGGTATGAAGCTGGTGCTCACGGCCCGGCGCAAACAGTTGCTCGACAAAATCGCAGCAAATCTCGATACGGAAGCAGCCGTCATAGCCGGCGATATTACCGACGAGTCGTTACCACAGAAGCTGATTGACACGGCGATGGAAAGATTCGGCTCATGTGACGTCGTGTTCAACAACGCGGGTGTTATGATTGTTGGCAAGGTAGAGGATATTGACCTCGAAGCAGTCTGCCGGATGGTGCGTATCAATGTAGAGGCGGTGTATCGATTGGCGATAATCGCGATGCGCCATATGATAAACCATGGCAGCGGTTACCTGATCAATACATCAAGCATCCTTGGCATGAAGGTGCGCAGGACAACCGGTGCATACGCCGGCACGAAGTATGCTGTCGAAGCGCTGACTGAAGACCTGCGTATGCAGGCGGCCGGCACGGGTGTGCGCGTTTGTTCCCTCGAACCGGGCCTTGTCGAGACACACCTGCAGGATCACTTCCCGGTCCACCCCAGGGACATGCTCAACATCAAGGCCCTGGTTCAGCCGGCAGATATCGGCCGGGTGATTCGCTTCGTGCTCGAACAGCCCGACCATGTGACGATTCCGCGTATTCTCGTGTCACCTGCGGACCAGGGAATGTAATTGATGGTTCGGGACAACACCTTGTTCTATCCTCAGGGAATGCCTGGAGATAATCGGCACTTTGGGAGATTGTGTAAGCAGTGCGCAAGGCGCATGTCTTACCTGACATTCCGTTCAAAACGATACGGCCAGCCCTGGGCCATATAGCTAATATCAGACTGTTGGTCTGGTGGAGGAGCCGCTGTTCCGTAGTTATCAACATTATCGCGTATGAGTCTTATGACACGTTCTATTGTAAATGAATCTCGCCACTTATGAACTTCCGCATGGCCGTCACAGAACCCCAGGACACCGCTGTCTCCATGGTTGACTGCCATAGGTTTCCACCACATCCATTCGCTTTGTCCTGTGTATTCGGGAGCTCCAAAGATAAATCTTCCTTGCATATTCCAGTTTCTCATGTCTGCCACTTCAACGAAGTTATAGCGGAGTGCCGGTGATATAATTTGATTATAGTTTAGAATTTGACGGTCATACCTTGCTTCCCCCTTTTCGTATCCATAAAGACAGGAAGCAAGCCCATAGCTAACGAAGTGTGGTGTTCCATCATATTTGCTTCTTAGCTCGTCCCTTGGACAGCGATAGGCCTTCGGAGCCTTAATATAAGGATATAAAGCACCTTTTTTAATTCCTCTTATTTCATGTTCATCCGTAACGGGGCTTACTTGCCGCATAGCGCTTCCAGGTAACAGGGTCCCATCAGATTCACGGGGCGTTCCAATCCATCCGACTATTGTTCTGTTTTCTTGCGCCTCCATCTTCGCACTCATGATACGGGCGCTATTGTCCAATTGATACATCAACCAACCCAAGGAAAGATTCTTCACATTTGCCATGCATCCTGCTGCTGCACCTTTTTTCCTTGCCGTGTGCAAAGCCGGAATAATAATTGAGATTAAAAGGGCGATAATCGCAATAACAACCAGCAATTCTATGAGTGTGAACGCCTTTCTTTTTCGCATGATTTAAGCTCCTCAAGCTGGGCTGAGCAGCACGTATGTTAGAACCGACATTTCCAATGCCAACTGCAGTTAGGCCTTTCTGCGCACTTGCTGACTTATGATACCTGAATCTCATTCATATCTTAACAGTCTTGAGGTGACCTGAGGCAGAATCGCTCGTCATTAGCACGCGGGATACAGGGTCACAAATCAGAAATCGGGATAAGGCCTAATCCAATCCGGCCAAAGTTCCGCAGTCACACCGCCGGCACGGGTCCAGGGGCCGTTGGTTTTGAATTCTCTGTGCCATTTAAGGGTCCAGAGTTCCTTGAGAGGCACCTTCCGTACCGAGCCGTCTGCAAATGAGCTGCAAATGGCGCCGCGGTGTCGGTTGATGCAAACCCGCTTCATTCTGCTTTCCCCGTTCCAGGCATCATATTCATTCTCTGGCGGACCGTCCGTTTCTATGGGAAAAAGGTCAAAGCGCAGGCCATCCATGAGCACCGGAACCCTGGCGCCCTGGGGAACTTCAAGGAATTTGCGATATCCGTATGAAGCCGGGATGCCCCGCACATAGCTACCGCCGGCCGGGATAGGAATCAGGTAGCTGTTAAGACCATAGCTGCCGGCGATTCCATTTTCCCCGCAGGAATAAGCTCCGTGAGTGCCTGTGAAGATACCCCAGGCCCGGTCGATATTGAATGTCTGGCTGCTGTTGCCAAACTCATTGATGATGGGTTTTGTGGCTGTTGGGCAGAACCAAATCTTGTTCTTTCTCCAATTCTTCAGGTCCTCACTAAGCTGGCAAGGCCACCAGTGTCCGAGTTCGTTGACTCCGGAGAAAAAATTTCCATCGTTATCGGCGCAATAGGTATTTAGAACCAGCACCCACTGCCGTAGATTGGCAGAACAGGCCAACATCCGGGCCTGTTCCCGCACCCGTCGAAGAGCCGGCATCAAAATAGCCATTAATACGGCAATAATGGCAATGACGACCAACAGCTCTATTAATGTAAAACCTTTTAACTTCAGCATGATGGGTACCCTTGGTCTTTTAGAGCAGGTTTTCCTTGGCCAAAGTTTCATTTGAATTTAACGCGCAATGTCTTTTTATTTGCCTTGCATATTATAACAAAACCAGCCGCGGCAATGCAAGCTATAACAGCGGTGAAAAAGGTTTTCTGAGCCATCAACGGCGAGGCAGTCAGCAGAGCCGCTGGATGTGCTCTCGGTCCCGGCAAGGGTTGATCCGTAGGGAGTAGTGGAGTTTCTCTGTGAAGCTTATGAGTCCACAGAATAGGCTATGAATCGGTCCCACCAGCCAATCAGCGGCTCAACGAGCCAGTGCAGATGCCCCAAAAAATGACTGTATTTTCGCAGGTAAATCATACAACCTATCTACAGTCCCAAAGGCCGTTATCGGCCTATTAGAAAAAATATTCATTTTATAAACTGCTCCAGCATCTGTAGCCGGTTAGATTATTGCTGTTTTATGTCTGTGGCTGTGGCATTCGATATTTACGGCCACAGGAAGTGACGCAATATGGCACGCAGCCGTCTCGACCATAACAGCAAGGGCGGTTGTGTCGCCGCCTAATCCCTGCGGACCCAGGCCGAGTGCGTTTATTTTCAAAAGCAAATCCGACTCAAGCCCGGCGTAAAACTCATCATTGTTTCTGTCGTTCAGATTCCGGCACAGAGCCTTTTTGCTTAGCAGACAGCATAGCTCAAAATCTCCGCCGATACCCACCCCCACCACAAACGGCGGGCATGCATCGGCGCCTGCAGAGCGGACAACTTCGACAATCCAGCCGATTATTTCTTCTTTTTCCGCGGTCGGTTTGAACATCCTGAATTGGCTCTTGTTCTCACACCCGCCGCCTTTTGTCATGACGGTCAGCTTCAGCTTATCGCCCTGTATAATTTGGTGATGAATTACAGCAGGTGTGTTTGAGCCGGTATTTTTGCGTTCTTTTAAGGGTTCGGCTACGACGCTTTTCCGCAGCAGTCCTTTTCGAAAGCCGGCCGCGACACCTTCGTTGACCGCATCGAACAAGGTGGCCTGCTCGCGGTCGGCAGGGAGTGTAAGAGCAATTTGCGAACCCTGCTCTATAAAAACGACCGCCAGTCCCGTGTCCTGGCACAACGGGATTCTTTCTTCTTTTGCAATGCGGGCGTTTTCGATGAGCTGATTCAGTATTTTCACGGCCCGCAGGGTCGATTCTTTCTGTGCGGCTATTTCAAGAGCGGTTAAAACATCTTCGCCAAGCTCATAGCCGGCCGATATGCAAAGCGATTCAACCGTATCAGCGATTTTTTCAAATTCGATATATCGCACAATTTGCTACCAGCGCCCTGTGGTTAATGACACAAACAAGGCACAAAACACGAATCACTATTCAATGTTAACATCGACGGTCTTATATGTAGTATTGCCGAGGGCGTCGCTGACTTTGATTGTCAATATATGGTCGCCTTTTGGCAAATCTTCTTCGGTGTCAATTTTGATTGTGAAATTCTCATCCAAAGTATCGTAAACCAAATCGTCCGGCACGGTGCCTATCCAGTCGTCGTTGCTGTCGATAGTATATTCGAGCTTGCCAATGGCGCTTAGCTCGTCCTGAGCCTTAATCTCGAAAATCCGGTACTGTCCGTTATCTTTTAATGTGGATGAGGTTATGGTCTTTATGACCGGCCCGGTGTTATCAACTACGACCGGATCGCTTATCCTGCTGCCGGTCAATTTTGTTGCAGTGGTATTGCTTCTCTCGTCGCTTGCGGTTACTCTTATTTCATATCGGCCGTCTTCGACGGTTTTTCCGTTCCACTCGAAGCTGGCTGCTTCGAGTTTTTCTTTTACTTCGATCCAGCTTGTCCTGTCGAGCTTGCGCATATCTATTGTGTAAATCATTTTGTCGCTGTTGTCGTCTTTGGTTCTATAGCTGATTTTAAAACTTCCCACCTTGCCCGCAGTTGTAACTCGTGCGACAGTTACCGATTCGACTTTCGGTGCCAGGTTCGGCACGGTGCTTGCCACGGCAATCTCCCTTATAAGCGGGCTGTTATCGCCGTCCAGGCTTTGCAATACGAGCTTGTATTGACAGAAGCGTCCCAAAGGACAGTCAAGTTGAGTTGGCTCGTCAACTTCAAGCAGCTCGGTCCACTGTGAAAAAGTCGGGTCGTTTACATCCTTGACGTTTCCACTTCGACAAGCCAGTTTTACCGTGCATCCCCTCGGAATATCCGCTTCGAGCTGTAGCTTGCCCCACTTTGCCGGCTGGCCGGCATCGACAAGGTCCGAGGTATAAGTTCCTTCTGAAGCGAAGCCTGCGCCCAGCCTTATTAACTTGGCGGGATTTGATGTGCCGAGATACACATCTTTACCTGCTGCGGCTATCGCTGTTAGCTGTGTTGCCTGCTCGTCCTCGTAAATAACCGCCTCCTGCTCCATCGGCGGGTCGATGCTGAAAAGCTGTGCATTGTTTCCGCTTCCGGCAAGCAGCTTTTTATTCTCGGGGGCCAGGCAGAAGAAAACAACAGCCTCACTAAAAATATCATTCACGAAACCGTCTTTAGTTATCTTGTATATGTGACTGGCTTGGTCGGGTTTTGTTCCTTTTCTGACCGGCGCTTGCCTCTGGCCGGCTTTACCATCGCCCGGCTTTTTTGTATTTGCGATTTTAAGTTTTTTTCCGCCCTCGCTGGAGCCGGCGCTTTTGCCTTTCGTCGTGTCGGCATCAGGCCGACCGGTGGAAGATGCCTGGGCGGCAAATTTTGTTTGGGTCTGAACAATTTTGGCTGAGGTTGCCGCGGCATAAATGCCGCTTTCTCCGGAATCCTCTGCAAATAATAATGCTGTAATCTCAGGCTGTTCGCTGTCGTATAAAACCGTAGCTTCCTTGCTGCTCGTATTTATCTTATATACAAGGCCTCTGCCGTCGCTTCCTGCGTAGATAAAGCCGTCTTTACCGACAGCGAGCGAAAGTATATTTTTATCGAGACTATCGTAGAGAAGCTGGGCTTTTTTGCCGCGGGAATCGAGCTGGTAAATTTTGCCTTCGGGCCCTGTTCCTAAATAAATATTCCCGCTGTCGTCAACAGCTATCGCGAAGATATATTTAGCGTCGTTCGGTTCATAAATAGTTTCCATTTTTTCATTTTCGAATCGGCACAGCCTGCAATTTTTGCCGCTCATACCGGCTAAAAGCCTGCCGGACACGTCCATTGCCAAAGCAAAAATATGCTCGTTTGACAGATGCTCGGCGGCTTCGACTTTTTTGCCGTCGGATTTATCTTCGCCGTCGGATTTATCTTTGCCGTCGGATTTATCTTTGCCGTCGGATTTATCTTCGCCGTCGGATTTATCTTCGCCGTCGGATTTATCTTCGCCGTTCGGATCTTTCTCATCAGGGTCGTTGTCTTCATTCAACGGATAAATTTTTGAAAGTTTGTTAAGGCTGTATTTATAGATTCCGCCGTTAGGGCTTGTTCCGAAATAGACGGCTCCGCCGCTGATGACAATACTGTTTATCGACCAGACGTCTTCAAAGTCCTCGAATTCCTCGACCGGCGTTTCGGCAGCCCGCCCGAGCTGAATGGTTCCCCGCGAGCCGATCACGAGCCCTTCGGCCTTGCCTTTCAATAAGTCTGCACTGCTTTTGTGGCGTACAATCTTACTGCTTACCGCCAAACAAGCCGAGCCCGGAACCAAACAGAACAAAGCTGTAAAGGTTAATATGCAACTAACGCCGAATTTGTTTCTCATAGCAACACCTCAAATTAACAAAGTGGAAGATTAAACAACAATATGCAAGGATGTCTTTTTTGCATTTTCAGTCATAATTTCATTTTTCTACTGTTATCTTCAAAGCTTTTTTGTCGATAATTACTGTCCCGGTCTTTAAGCTTTTCTCAACCCAGTGCTGGTACGGCCGGACTTGCAGCGCCCTTTTCGCGTTCTGCAGGACCAGAACCCGGGTTGCGGGCAGGTCGGGCAGCTCAGCCTTTTCGAGGGTAATACCTCCGGGCGGCAGAGACAAAATAAAATACAGCTTGTCTCTATCTACACTTAAAGAAAAATTAAGCGCCTCAATCAACGCGGGCACATTTTGAGCTATCAATTTATAAGGTACGGATTTCACAAGAAACCGTTCATAATCCAATGACCCGCATACCGTGAGGTCATATTTGCCGGGCGCCAGGTTTTCGGGTATTTCCAGGGTGCAATTGTATTTCTTCTTTCCCGCCAGGACGGATTCGACGACAACTTCGATGTCGATATTTTCACCTGCCTTGAATTTCGAATCAGATAAATCCAGGGACCATATATGTGAGATTATGCTCCTGGGGACTATGCGGATATCATAATCGATTGATTGTATGTCAATTTCCTCGTATGGATTATTCATAAGCAGGGAAACCGCGCCTGCACTTTCGATTATCAATTCATTCACGCCACGGGCCGTTGAGACGTTTTGGAATCTGATTGATTTGTCATTCTCTAAATCGATAGCAACTTTATATTCGAGCATATGGTCAGGAGGTAAATCGCCGAGCTGAAAAGCCGCCCCGACTACGGCTGACTGGAGCAACATAGGGGTAAGCAGCCGATTATTAGCAACCCGGCAGTTGTACAGGCGTTTTTCGGTGTCATTGTAGCGGTCTATTCGTATCGCCAATGGTATCGTTTTTGCTTTTGCGCCAATCCGCCCAAAGACGGCCATCGACTCGTCTATTGTCAAAGCACCGACGTCTTCCAGCACGCTGATGAGCTTAAATGATTGATAAATATTTGATACTATTGTGTGTACTTTTCCCGTAGCCACCGGCAAATCCACGGGGCCGTAACCGAGATAGCTGTGTCCGAAGCCGTAAACCTTGTCATCCCTGACTTCGGTTACCGTTCCGGAAACGGCCAGATTTATATCGCCACTTACCAACGGCACGATAAGAGTTGCCCCGGGGACTAATTGCACCTTTTCAGTCGATACCTGGGTGTTACTTCCTCCACCGCCGCCTGCGACAACCATCATTCCGAAGGGCTTAAACAGTTCATCCATCTGCTCACGACTGGCATTTGTCAGTCCGGAAGTAATCAGAAGGCACGGCAGCGGGCTGGCGCTGCTTATATTGCTGCTTCTCTTTTTCAGTTCGTTTCTAAATTGCCTGTCAACCTCGGTCAAATCAATAGGTTTGGAAAAATCGAAAACCGACCATCCCTGCCCTGAACTTTGCCGGGAGCCTGGGGCTTGCCCTCCGAGGCCTACCTTGAGCATTTCTGCGATTGGCGTTACGCCGTAGAGCGGGTCCTTTGCATAAGGCCACGCGTAAGCCAGCGCCCCGGCCAATCTGCCGTTAATATAGACCGGTGAGCCGCTGCATCCGGCCACAGGACCGGTATGTATAAAACGCTCATCTGTGCCGTTAACCAAAATCACATCCAAACCAGGTTCAAAATCGCGCACTACATCTACAACTTCCAGGCCGAACTTTTCGATACCTGCAATTCCGTACTCCGTCAGACAGTAACCTTCCATCCCGGGCTTAATCTCGTCAAGGCCGATATATTTCGCCGGGTCCCAGATGCCCTCCAAAGTCTTTACTTGACCGGCTTTGGCCGTGTTTTGCAGGGCCACGGCTGCAAAAACCAGTGAAAAGTAAAAAGTGAAAAACAGAAACATTCGCTTTTTGCTCTTTATCTTTATTTCGAACATCTGTATCCTTTCGAGTAACTATCAGTAAAAATTTAACCGATAAACGGCTCTATTGCAAGGTAAAAGAGATTTTGCTATAATCCCGGTTTAATTTAATAATTGAGAATTAATGTATTTGGAATAAAAAACGAGGAATGAAATGAAATCAGAGCACCGGCACGAATTAAAAACTAATGAGCTGGCCGAATGGCTGGGCAACCTGCCGCAATGGACGAAGGAAAACCTGACGACTATTATGGTTATTTTGGCGGTGGTTGTTGTAGGGGTAACGTTTTTAATCTGGAGATCCTATAATAAAAATGTAATACAGGTGCGGGAGCATCTGGAATTTAGTAACCTGCTGAACCAGTTGTCTGCCATAGAAGCTCAGATTCCCAGTGCCCAGGCTGAGGGCCGAGATCTTTCGTTTACGCTAATTCCGGCCGCAGACGGTCTTGGCAGCTTTGCCCAGAATGTAAGTAACGGCCGGATGGCCGCTTTGGCATTTATCAAACAGGCAGAAGCTTTGCGGACGGAGTTGCATTATCGCCCCGGACTCATAAGCGGGCAGGATTTAACAGATCGGATAAACCAGGCAAAGACCGCCTACACAGAAGCCATCCAGAGATCTTCTGATAATTCAACTTTAAAGGCCGCGGCCGAATTCGGCCTGGGACTCTGCGAAGAAGAGCTTGGTAACTTCGAAGATGCACAGAGGATATATCAGGGCATCGCTGCAAACGATGATTTCGAAGGTACCGTAGCTAAAGCGGCTGCAAAGCACCGGCTTGAGACTATGGCCGATTACAGGCAAAAGGTGGTTTTCAAACCGGCCCCGGCGCCGGCACCCGCGGCCGCTGTCTCTCAACCGACAATCCAACTGAAGCCGGTTGAGGTTAATCTGCCTGCTGAGACTACACTGCCCATCGATGTCAATCAGGAATCGCAGGCGCTGGAAATTATTCCTGAGGTTAATTCTAAGGTACCCGAGCCCAATGTGTCCGGCAAATGATACAACAGGCAAAACTCAGGGGCCGGTCAGCGAACATGGCCCGTTAATACTGCACGTCGGCAACTCAATTAAAGAACGAAGGCTCGATAAGTATCTGCACGGGCGCTTCAGCAACTTCAGCAGGCGTTTTATCCAGGATGTAATCAAGGCCGGGTCCGTCAAGGTCAACGGCAAAATCGGCAAACCCAGCCTTAAGCTCAGCCCGGGTGACGAAATTGATATGACGATACCCGAGCAGCCCGGCAAAGAAATTCTGCCCGAGGATATTCCGCTGAATATAATTTATGAGGATTCCAGCATAATTATCCTGAATAAGCAGTCTGATATGCTTGTACACCCGGCCCGCGGCAACACACACGGCACTTTGGTAAATGCGCTTTCGTTTTATTCGGACAAGCTTTCGAGCGGGCTTGGTGAATTTCGCCCGGGCATCGTACATCGGCTCGATAGGAACACGACCGGCGTTATGGTCGTTGCAAAAGACGATGGAGCACAGTGGAAAATAGCAAAGCAATTCGAGCAGCGTCGGGTCAAAAAGAATTATCTGGCCGTCGTTCACGGCACACCTGAGCTAACAGCCGACCGCATAAAAGCTCCGTTGGGTATCCATCCAAGGGCCAGGGAGAAATACGCAATCAGGCCGGGGGTTGGAAAAGAAGCAATCACTTTTTACGAGGTTCTTGAATCTTTTCGCGGCTTTTCTCTGCTCAAGCTCACGCCCAAAACCGGAAGAACCCATCAAATACGCGTACACCTTAAATACATAAAGCACCCAATAGTCGCCGATGATATGTACGGCGGCAGGTTGGTTTATCCCTGGCAGTTGGCCGATGCCGAGCCTGCCGTGCAGCAGCCTGTCATTAGCCGCGTTGCCCTGCACGCCCACACACTTGAGTTCAAACACCCCGCAACCGAGGAAACAGTAAAATTCGAAGCCCCCTTACCTGCGGACATGCAGAACTT
>CAZZAX010000070.1:0-29750 GCA_964653075.1 uncultured Pirellulales bacterium | reverse complement strand
ATTGAATTCGACGGTTCGGGAGATTTCGAAGCCGGTATCGGAATTTATCGAGGAAGGACTTCGCCGCAGCAAGACGATCGATTGCTTCGACTTTGTTCCCAGCAATTACCAGGTGGTCTATTCTGCCCTGGATACGATGCCGCGAGGGCGATTTTGTGAATGGGGCAGCGGAATTGGCATTGTCACGGGGCTGGCCGAAATGCTGGGTTTCGATGCATGTGGTATCGAGACCAATGAGCGGATGGCGGCGGCCTCGCGCGAGCTTTTGTCGGGTTTCGGACTTTCGGCCGCCATCAAAACAGGCGACTATTTTGAAATTAGTCACGATGCGGACATCTACTTCACTTACTGCTGGCCAGGAAAGATACCACGTGTGGAGCATCATTTCCTGTCCGTCACGCCGGATAACGCGAGGCTGTTGATTTACCATGGTGAGGAAGACGTCCGCTGTGAAGTCAAGACTTGCATGTAGCGGGATAACAAGTCAATTACAGGTACAATTTTACCGGAAACCAGGGACAAGACCATTCAAATGATTAATGATGATCCCTTGGGGGCCCCTTTGGATAAATTGATTATTTGAGGATGTATTTTGCCATTTTTGGTTTGTGGCCGAGGATTTCGGTGAAGTGGTGAGACAGGAGTTTTTCAATTTCTTTTATTGTTTTTTCTTTGGCACCGGCCAGCAGTTTCAGGTTGCTAAGGCAATTAGCCGCATTGGGGGACAGTCTTATTTTGTCGGGGAAGGACGCCTCGCAGTCTCTGCAAATCAGGCCGTTGACGGAGCTGCTGAAGTAAACTTGATGCTCGATGCTCGATGCTCGATGCTCGTATCTCGATTTGCAATTGACACAGTGGCTCAGGACAGGCTGCAGGCCGGTCTCTTTGAGCAGGGAGAGCTGGAACAGTATCAAAAGGGTCAGCATATCGAAATTTTCACTGCCTTCATTGGCATTCCGGAGAAATTGCAGGAAGTCGTCGAAAAGCTGCGGGTGCGGGTCGTAATCGTGGGTGAGTTTATTTAATAATTCTGCGCCGAAGAGGCAGCAGTTCAGTCTGAACAGGTTGGCGCTGAGTGCACTGAAACCCGCGCCTCCAAAGGCGGATTCGAACTCGGTGAGGGTGGCGAGTTTTTCTTTGTTCGAGCCGGCAAAGACAATTTTGCCACAGGAGAATATTTCGAAGGGGCCGCCGAACGCGGATTTCGGGCGTTTGGAGCCTTTGGCGATGGCGCTGATTTTGCCGGTGTCTTTAGCGAATAATGTTAGTATCTGGGATGTCTCGGAATAATCGATAGCGCGTATGCAGACAGCTAAGTCCTTGATCAACATGTTTCTTATCCTTCGACACTTCGACAAAGCTCAGTGCAGGCTGTGCCCAGGAAAGGTTTTGTAAATCGTATTCGCCAGACAGAAGCTGAACTCAAGTGAACTAAAGTGTCTAAAGTGAGGTAAAGTTAAACAATAATCGATAACTTAGGCACTCTAAACTGTAGGCTCTTTCTAATTTCGTTAATTTCAATGTATTAATTATTGTTCGGCGGTCTTCTGGATTCTGACGCGTTTTATACTTCTGGCTTCGGCGGAGGTGATAGTGAATTTCAGGTTTTCGTGGTCGAAGCTTTGGCCGGTCTTTGGAATATATCCGAGTCGCGAGAAGACAAAGCCGCCGATGGTCTCGTAATCTTCATCTTCGGGCAGATTCAGCTCGCACTGGTCGTTGATGTCGTCGATGTAAGTTCTGGCATCGGCTTCGATCGTGTTCTGGTCGATTTTCTTTATCGGCTCTGTTGGGGTCTCTTCGTATTCGTCGGTTATTTCGCCTACAAGCTCTTCGAGGATGTCCTCGAGGGTAACGATGCCGGCCGTACCGCCGTATTCGTCGAGGACGACGGCTATATGCAGCTTCTGATTTTGAAATTCGTGGAGCAGGGCCCGCAACGGCTTGCTTTCCGGGACAAAATAGGCGTCTCTTATTTTATCCCGCAATTTGAATTCCGAGGGAGGTTTTCCTATCTCGCCCAGCAGGTCCTTGGCATAAACAAGGCCTATGATGTTATCGATATTTTCCTCATACACCGGGATTCTCGTATGGCCGGCCGAGGTGATAGTATCCAGCACTTTTTGCAGGTCGGAGCTGACTTCGGCGGCTACGATATCGGTGCGGGGCGTCATAATCTCGTCGGCAGTGCTGCTGGACAGTTCGAGGACGTTTTCGATCATCTCCTGCTCTTCTTCGTCGAGGACGCCTTCGGTCCTGTGCTGCTCGAGGCCGGTTATGAATTCCTCCTGCTTTTCTTCATGCTCTTCTTCGGGCGTCGTTTCGGGTACGCCGGCCAAGCGCCGGACAAAAGCTTCGTACAATCCAAAGATATAGAGAACAAGCGCAGCGGTGACGGCCAAAAACTTCAGCAGTGTGAACGTTCGGCTGAGAATTTTTTCACCGGTGTACTTGGCCCATGCGCGGGGTATAGCCAGAGAGAATACCGAGAATATTACGATTGCTATGATAAATGTAAGCAGATAGCTTATTACGGGGGCGGGTGGCTCTGCCTGTAGCGGAGAGATGAATATCGATACCAGCAGCAGCAATATACAAACGTTTAGGATGAGGCGGTAGAAAAAGCATGTTAAAATCAGCTCATCGGACTTTTCCGCCAACTGTTCGGCGAGCTCGTCGGGATTTTTCTTTTTGTTGGCCGCCTTGAATGCTTCCTGTAATTTGACGTGAGAGAATATGCGCAGCGCGAAGGCGTTGACGGAGAAGAACAATGTACCGCCAGCGAGAAAACAAATCAATAATGCGGCCCAGCCGGTATAGCCCACTTCTTTGTGTCCCTTTCAACTAATTACATTGCTCAAATCATAAAGGAATAACATACGTGCCCTTATGATTTTGTGTTCTTATTATATACCAAACCGTAACCGAGTTGTTGTAAAATTTTATCTTCCGTATCGTGCATTTTTTTTGCCTTGGTCTCTGTGGAGTCGTCGAAACCGAGGTTGTGCAGCAGCCCGTGTGTTATGTAAAGTGCAAGCTCTGCCCGGCTGGAATGGCCCCTCAGCCTGGCCTGCCTTAGTGCCATTTGGCCGTTTACAATCAGCTCGAACAGCCTGGGCGACCGGGGTCCCTGGTTGTCCGACAGGTCAAAACTCAGGCAGTCGGTAGTCGATTTGCGATTGAGAAACCTGCTGTTTAATCTGCGGATTTGGGCGTCATCGACTATTGCGATACTAACGACCGTTTTCATGCTTTGGCCGGGGGGCAAATGATTAAAGACGGCCTCGACCAATTTTTTGATTTTAGATGAGCGAGCATCTATGCCGGCGAAATTATTAGCGATTTGAACGACTATTTCCCGGTCTTTTTTTTTAGGGGAGGCCATGATTGTTAATTGCTTTGTTACTTGAACTGCCCGGCATGAGACTGTACCTCCTCAGGCGCATCGGGCGGTTTTGGATATGCGATACGGCCGTGATGATGCGCCGCAAGAGTTTTCGATATACTTGCCTCTATCTGACTTAATTCCCTCAGAGACAGGTCGCACTCGTCGAACTGGCCGTCCTGCAGGCGTCTCATAGACATAGTGTGCACCACGGCCTCGATCTTTGTCGGGGTGACTTCCGGGAGACTCCTTACCGCTCCCTCTATGGTATCGGCCAACATAACAATGGCGGCTTCTTTGGTTCGTGGTTTCGGGCCCGGATATCTGAATTCACTCTCGGAAGGCTGATCGACAGCTTTTCCTTTGGAGTTTTTAATCGTTAATTTTTTAGCCTCGTGGTAAAAATGTTCGATTAACGTCGTACCGTGGTGGGTGTCGATAAATTGCCTCAGCACGTTTGGCAGGTTGTATTCCCTGGCCATTTCTATTCCGTCTTTAACGTGGCCTACGATAATCAACTGGCTCATTGTCGGGGACAGCTCTTTATGACGGCTTGCGGAGCCGAATTCATTTTCAATAAAATAGCTTGCCTTATTTATTTTGCCGATGTCATGGTAGTAAGCGCCGACCCTGCATAACAGCCCGTTGCAATTGATTGCCTCTGCGGCGGCCTCGGCAATGGAGCCAATCAAAAGGCTGTGGCTGAAGGTGCCGGGCGCCTCCATAGCAAGTTTTTTCAGGAGGGGCTGGTTCGCATCGCTATAGTCCAGAAGAGTCATACTTGTCGCAATGTGGAAGATTTTTTCAATAAGGGGAAGCAGGCTCTGTATGAGCAGACCGACAAGGAAAGTAGCTCCAGCGTGATAGCCTGCATTACTGAAGACTTCCGAGAGTGTTACTTTATCGGCCAGGAAGTCCAGGCTGGCCAGGGAGCCCGCGGTTAGAAATACAATTGCCGCCGACAGAGCGCTGACCTGGAGCAGCTTCATTCTTGTACGGATTTCTCTTAAAGAAAAACAGCACGTAACAGCACCGGCAATCATGGTTAAAAACAGGTTAATATCCGTCAGTTGATATTGTTCGATTGTTCCTGTGGCAAAACAGCCAAGCAGGCAATAGAACATAATCATACCTATGGCGAAGCGCTGGTTATATGCGATTGTCAGGATAATGGCCGCGGTCACGGCACTACCGGTGGCACCGGAGGTATGATTGAACAACAATGTAACAACTTTGATAGTTATCAGCAGCAGAGTATATAAACTGACAATCGCCAGGGCCCTGGCGTGGTTTATTATTATCCGCTTTTGGTAATGGTGAATATAGAAGGCTATCGCGAGACAGATTAGCAATACAATTATGGTTGTAAAAATAAGGTCAAGATAATTGAAAGATACCTGCTTAATGAGGTCAAAAGTTATGATTGGAACACAAAGCGTCACGAAAAGCAGCCACAGCAGAATCGAGATTAAGGAATCGGTGTCGAGCAGCCTGCTTATTCGTGAAAAACGGTCGGCGGATATATTCCTTCGGACCTGAATCCGGCGTGGACTTATTTTCTTCCAAAACGGCATATGTTTATCCCATACAAAACGAAACAACAACTAATCAGCTTTCGCCTTTTTTTTGTAAGCCTGCACAATATTCTGTACCAGCCGATGTCGGACTATATCTCTGCGGTTCAACTCTACGCAGCCTATTCCTTTTATTCGTTTCAATATTTCAATTGCTTCGACCATTCCACTTTTCCGGCCCCGTTCGAGGTCAATCTGTGTAATATCACCAGTTATAATCATTTTGGAGCCGTGGCCCAGTCTTGTCAAGACCATAAGCATCTGCAGTGCCGATGTGTTTTGGGCCTCGTCGCAGATAATTACCGCTTCGTTTAACGTTCTGCCTCGCATAAAGGCAAGGGGTATTATTTCGATAATATCCAGCTCCACAAATTTTTTCATTTGCGCAAAATCCATCATATCTTCGAGAGCGTCAAACAAGGGGCGAAGATACGGATTGACCTTTGCCTGGATATCGCCCGGCAGAAAGCCGAGTTTCTCGCCCGCCTCGACAGCAGGACGTGCAAGGACAATCCTTCGGATTTGCTTTTTCTTGAGCATTGATACCGCAATTGCGACAGCGAGATATGTTTTTCCCGTCCCGGCGGGCCCGGTGCAGAAAGTAAGGTCGTTTGCCAGCATGGTTTTAATGTACTTTAGCTGTCCTTTTGTGGACGGTTCAATAACTTTTTTATGAGCATAGACGGTGATAGCTTCGCTGGTTTGGGGAATTATCGGTGATTTGCTTTGTTGAATAAAAGTAGTTACGTTTGCAGCGGTCAGCGAGTGGGTTTTGAGAAGCCGCTTTTGCATCTTGTCGAAGACCTCAACGGCCTTATCTACATCTTTCTCTTTGCCGGTGATAATCAAATTACCCTGCCGGGCGGTAATGTGGACCCCGAGCGAATCCCTCAGAAGCCGAAGGTAACTGTCGGCAGGACCGAACAATTCGAGCTGCTTATCGGTTGAATCTAATTGTATCTTAGCTTCCAAAGCTCTTCTCAATCAAAATCTCAGCATAAAGAACAAATACCCAAAGGGCGCCGCCACGAGAGGCGAATCGATAATATCCAATATTCCACCGAAACCGGGCACTTTGTTTGCGGAATCTTTTTGCTCAGCGTCCCTCTTAATCATAGATTCGACCAAATCACCAATCTGACCTATAAAGGCAAGGCACACGCCAAAGATTATCGCAAACCACCAGGACATTATATCACAACTTACGGCAAAACCAATAGCACCAATAATTGCAAATGCAACGGCTCCGGCCATTCCTTCCCAGCTTTTTCCCGGGCTGATTTTAGGCGAAAATTTGTGCTTGCCGAACATGCTGCCAATCGTGTAAGCCCCTATATCAGCGGATTTTACCACAAAAACGAACATTAGCAAAGGCCAGGGTCCGAATTCGAGCCGCATACCAACACAGAAGCTGCTTAAAAGCCCCAAATACAAAATCGAAAAATAACTGGCTCCGCAGTTAGCCAGCACTGACGAGGTTTTATAGAATATGTATTGATATAAGAGCAAAGCAAAGAGGACAAAGGCCGAAAGGAAGATCAGGCAGGTATCGGGCCGAATTTCTATAAACTGCTGCAAATACCCTTTGGTGGCGAATAAAATCGAGGAAATGATTGTAACAGGAGTAAACACCCGGAGGTTCTTGGATGCGGCAAGTTTTGACAATTCAAGCTGAGCCGGGATTGCCAACAGGGCAATGAGCAGGCAAAAAACTGTACCCTGTATCGGTTTGTCATCGGCCTGGCCAGCCGTTAGAGAGCCGTCCATCCAGCCGTCGAAAATGACAACAGCTATAAAAAAAGCCGTCATCAATATTCCAAAAAACAACCTATGTTTGAGCATATTTTCTTATTTCCGGTCAGAGTATCGATTCGAAAAACGGGTAAATGCGTTCTTCTTTCCGCTTATCTTCTTATAAGCTTATTTGATAGTTCCGAAACGCCGGGTTCGTCGTGCATAGGCCAGAACCGCTTTTTCCAGAGAAGTTTTTGTGAAATCAGGCCAAAATGTTTTTGTGACGTAGAATTCGCTGTATGAAATTTGCCAGAGCAGAAAGTTGCTGATTCTCATTTCATTTGCAGTACGTATCAGCAGGTCAGGCTCGGCAAGGCCCGCTGTATATAGATGCCGGCTTATACAGTTCTCGTCGATATTTTCCAAGCTCAATTTGCCACTTTTATATTCCTGTGCGATTTTTTTAGCCGCATCCACGATTTCCGCTCTGCCCCCGTAGTTCAGCGCCAAGGCAAGTATCATCCCGGCATTAGCGCTGGTCAGCTCCATTGTCGTATTAAGCTCGTCTAAAACCGAATTGGGCAGTCCGTCCATTCGGCCCAGATGAACCAGTTTTACATTATTCCTTTGGAGTATATCGCGAATCCCGACAAGGTATTGGGTGTAGAGATGCATAAGGGCATTGATTTCGTATTGTGGTCTTTTCCAGTTCTCTATGCTGAACGAATATAAAGTCAGAGATTCAATGCCAAAATCAACACAGCGAAGAGCAATTGTCTCGACTGTTTTGCCGCCCTCGCGATGTCCCTCCACTCGCGGAAGACCTTTTGTCTTCGCCCATCGTCCGTTGCCGTCCATAATGATGGCAATATGGCGGGGCATCTGTTCGAGCTTAACACCAAGGCGCTCGGCGGTTCTCTGAAGTTTCTCTTCAAAGCTTTCCATTAATTTATAACTTTAAGCAGGAATTCCGGATTCATGGAGTTTGTGCTGTATTTAAGTCCTGTTACCTGAAAATAGTCTGACTTCTTTTGGGCCCGACGCCAATTACAGTAATTGGTCTGCCTATCAGCTCTTCGATTCGGCAGATATAGTTTTGGGCATTCTCAGGCAAATCGTGAAAATCATTAACATCGGATAAAACCTCATCCCAGCCTTGTACGGTTTCATAGAGAGCAGTTGCCTTTAAGAGAGTGTCCGTATTTGCCGGGAAGAAAGTTTTTTCCCTGCCATCGATTTTATAAGCCCTGCAAATCTTTAATTCTTTAAGCCCTGCCAGTGTATCGAGGTGCATCATTGCCACCGAATCGATAGCGCCGATGTTTACGGCGTAGGATACGGCCACGGCATCGAACCATCCGCATCGACGTGGACGCCCCGTTGTCGTACCGTATTCGTTCCCCTTGTCACGGATATACCGGCCCGTTTCGTTGTCCTGTTCGGTCGGGAAGGGGCCGGCACCGACCCTTGTCGAGTAAGCTTTAACAACACCGATAAATTTTTCAACAAGCCTGGCCGGTACGCCACAGCCGGCAGGCATACCGAGTGAGCTTGAGTTCGAGCTGGTCACAAATGGAAAAGTACCGTGGTCCAAATCCAGGAGCGTACCCTGGGCCCCCTCAAAAAGAATTGATTTGCCGCTGGTAATTGCCCTGTGCAGATATTCGGTCGTATCTGTTAAAAACGGCAGGAGCCTGGCTGCATAAGATTCACACTTTTCAAAGATTTGATCCGAGCTCATCGGCTCTGCGCCGTAAACTGCACCGAAAACTTTGTTTTTATAATCCACAATGGTTTGAAGCCTGGCTTTGAGCTTATTAAGGTCCCTAAAGTCGGCCATACGAACTGCGTAGCTTCTTCCGACCTTGTCGGCATAACATGGGCCTATGCCTCGAATTGTTGTTCCGAGTTTGTTTTTACCGAGCGATTCTTCACGCAACCGGTCCTCTTTTTTGTGATAATCCAGGACAACATGAACATTTTCACTGATGAAAAGCCGACCATCCAGCGATAAATCTTTTTCTGCAAGCTGGTCAATTCCGCTTACAAGTACCTGCGGGTCAACAACAACTCCGTTTGCTATTACACAAATAGTATCCGGTCTGACAGAGCCGCTGGGCAGCAGGTGCAAGGCAAATTTTCTGTCGCCTATGACAACCGTATGTCCTGCATTGGCCCCCCCGCTGTATCGCACAACGATATCGCTTTTCTCAGCAAGGATATCTACAACTTTGCCTTTGCCTTCGTCACCCCACTGTAATCCCACAACACAATGATTCATTTGTCTTCGTTCCTTTGAATTGCTGCTGATTCATGAATGCATAACGCACAAAATTGTTTATTCTTGTTTTCAACTGATTTTTGCCACCAGATGCTCCAGAATGGCCGGCAAATTGTCATACTTTCTGTCACTTAGCCTGAGCCTGACTTCACTTTCCCCTTTATCTTTATATGTAATAATAAAAAAGCCTTTCTTCTCAAAGTATGTTTTATTAATTTGTTGTATTGAGTCATAAGAGATTCTTTTTTTGTCGCTGATAACAAGCTCGTTTTCATCAGCGATGAGCTTCTTATCTTTTAACGAAAATAAATACACCCCAAAAAGGACGGCTGCACCAAAAAGAAATGGCGGTGCCTTTCTATTAATTACCAGCCAGCCGGTCGGATTCCCGTCGGCATCAGTATATTTTTTTTTGAACTCCTCATTAAAATGTGCGTCATAAACGCACCAAATTACAAAAGCAATGCAAACAGCTATATAGATTTTTATATTTGTTTTCTTAAACTTGCTTATCGGTGCTTCGATAGCCATCGAAGGTCCTTTAGGGAATCTACGTTAAACGTTTTTGTGCGATAGTCTCGGTCAAAGGCTTAACAAAGTTCGGCACTATTTGTTCTGCCATCAGCTCTTCGGCCAATCTACATTGATGCTCAAAAGATTTTAACGGCTCGAATTTTTCGTCCGTTGCCGGGTACTGTCGGACGGTAAAAGACAAGCTTATCGACTCATCCGTAAAGCGTCCTTTTTTCTTCGGCTCGTACACGCTTGTTTTCGATTCTATGCTGATTCGCCCCTGAGTCCGGTCATCCTCGGACAATGCTATTACCAGTGCAGGTGAAAAACCGATAGGTCTTGCCTCGGGCAAATCCAGAAGGCTGCTAAAAGCGCTCTGGGAGAGCAGTGCCTCGGCGATGATCTCGTCATGACTGCCGACATAATCAAAATCCATAGCGAAGGTAACATCCAATGAATCGATATCGAGATGATTTACGCCGAGCATATAGGGAACAAGCTCGAGCACTAATCTGTCCTGGTTGTAGGCCGTTTCAAAATCCGACGGATTGACCATTCCGGAGCCGATACGGTCTATTTCAAGACTGGCCCAGCGGTATTGTCCCGGGTTTCGGTCTTCCTCAAGATAGTACTCATTATTCTCGCGCCGATAGAAACGGCCCATAGAGGGGTATTGTTTTTGTATCCGTTCGAAAAAGGCCAGGATTGTGTCACGCTCTGTGGGCAGCTCCAGCTCGGTATTGATGTACATATCGAGGTACAAATCATCACAAAGCGAACTATAACTATTCGGTATCATCACAAAAAAGACTCCAGAAAAGGCTCCGGTAATATACCCCGACGGCCAGAAAAAAAGTTCAGACTCTATATCATATAATCAAACGAGCAACCATTATACGCCTAAATATTCATTTTTCCAGATTTTTTCTGTCAAATCCTGTAGTTCTTCGTCATAGTTTTTCAACACTTCCAGATATTCTTCGGATTCCAGTGCTTGCCTGGCGTTTTCATCTTCGGGTTTTGCCTCTTTGGGAAGAATGGAATTTCTGAATATCTCATAATGATCTCTGATAGAGCATGGCATCAGCCAGTTATTTGGCTTATTCCAGTCATCCAGGCCGTATTCTCTCTGCCACTTCCAGCCGTTTTTCATAAAATCGGAGAACATCGCATCCGCCAGGGTCTTACCTTCTTGATAGATCTCGTAAATATTATCGACATAGTAAGGAATAAATGCACAGGGCGTTATATTGCCATACCAGTCAACATAGACATATCCACCGCTTCTTCCGTATGCGATACAGCCCCTGGCTAATACCCCGCTGTTCCAAAAATCTGCGAGGCAGTATTTCTTTTCGCCCAGCAACTTTTCCCATTTTCTATATAACATCAGTCTTTTGTCGGGGACAACCATCAAATCAAGCTCGTCTTTGCCTCTTCCGATGGGCATCATTTGGAATTCCCACATATAACTGGCGCCTTGTTCCTTAAAGTAAAAATCATAAAATTCATCTTCGAGTAAAATGTTGATGTTTTTACTTGTTGCTGTTACGGAAATACCAAAGGGGACGCCGGCTTTTCTCAGGTGCTTAAAAGCCGTGAGAATTTTTTTGAATGTGCCGGTCCCTCTTCTCTGGTCGGTTTCGTTTTCAAAGCCTTCGACGGAAACCGCAGGTGTTACATTTGCCGATTTTGCGAGCCTTCGAGCGGCTTCTTTGCTGATAACGGTACCGTTGGTATATACCAGGAAAAACATATCGTCAAATTTCTCATAGATATCGAGCAGAGTTTTGCCTTCGCTTTTATATACAAAAGGCTCGCCGCCGCTGATGGTTACGAACCTGCTGCCGAACAGGTCATGGACTTCACTGATTATTTTATCTACCAAAGGATAGGGTATCGTCGCAGAAGTATCCGCTCCTGAAGCCGCATAACAACCAACGCATCTCAGGTTGCATTTTTGTGTGGGAGAGAAAACGATAAAGGTCGGAGGCATTTCCCCGTATTTTTCTTTGTATTTTTCAATCGCCTGGATATGACTTTGGTCTTTGCAAACAAGATTATTCTGGACAAATACATCAATGATCTTGCGCATGACTTGTTTTGAAACGTAGCCCTTATCTATATTTCTGTTCACGCAGCGCAACATCGCCGATAAGAACTGGTATCTTTTTATCCGCACTTTCCGCAAGTCTTCTGATTCGTCCTCGACTATAATCTTATAAACATAATCGTCGATTTTCTTTGCCAGCAGCTTCCTGAGGTGTTTATGATTTACCATCTGTTTGAGTCTTGAGGATATGACTTCGGGTTTCATTTCTTACTCCCTTCAAACATATCAAAACTAATGAGATGATTTATTTATAAACACTTTGCAGAAATGTTAATTATTGCATAGGTACAGGCTTTCTGCAAGAAATAAACAAATATTCGACGTCGGGGAACTGCTTTTAATCCGTATCGGGCAGTTTAAGCTCGGTGATTATTGCCCCGATAGTTGAGACAATTGCAAAGATAAATACCCGCCATACGCAGCTCGCCACAAGACCACCGTTATAGCTTAGTATCGCTGAAACCGCTGTGGAAAGCACGCCAATCAATGCTCCGCAGACAGCCGCTGACGCAAGGCGTTTGATTAATGGCGCCCCGCCGCAACCCAAAGTTACAATCGCACCGCAAATTAGGGGTACAAGTACGGCAAGCCACCACAATTTATTATAATCCGGGGGTTCTCCGACTTTCTCTATGTAAAGAAACTCGGTAAAAGCGAATAATCCCACAATCCCGATTGCACACAAACCTACGTGCCAATATCGCGGCTTCATCTGTGCCCGAAGCTGTGCCCGCTTTCGCATTCGACGCCGTATCGTCAAAGGCCGGTTATAGAACAAGCCGAATACCCAATGTTCCAGCAGAGCACCTCGTTCGCCGAATACCGGGACAATATGCACGGCTTCGGTGGCCCAGTGGGCCGCCATAAATCTTGCCAGGGCGGGATAGTGATATGTCATTTGAATCGGGAAAGCGAGATAACCTACATATTTGAAAAAGCCGAGAAAAACTGCGATATTGTAGTCCCTGAAATTCCTCTGGCGTATTACGAGATATAATACGTATAGCCCCCTAACCAATGAGCCGGGTGAAATCGGTACCACCTGAAATAATGCGATAATACCGATGCCAATACCCCACGACTGTGCTCTTGGCATTTCGGGATGAGTCCAGACAAAAATAGCTGCTATCAGAACAGAGACAATCTGGGTTACGGGCAAGGTACAGACATGTACCGCCAGGCTCTTGAGGTACTTCTGGATAAAAGGTTCGTTGACCTGTGAAAGGATGGTTTGGGCATCCTCATCGCTGAGTATATGTTTTTGCTGTCCGCTGGTTACCATTTCGCGGAGCCACTGCTCGCGTTGCCGGGAGTTAAAATACAATCTGGACGGGCGGACGAATATATATACCAGCTTTTCCTTTCTGAATTTACTGTCGATTAAAAACCTGTGCAGGCTGGCGGGCAGAATCGACAGCGGCAAGTGGCAAAAAAAACACCAGGCCTTTCCTGATGCCTTAAGCGCTCCATTGTCGTCGAGGCGTCCGGCCCGATGCCAGATGATAACCTTTTCGGCCATCCTGCCTTTGAAGGCGCGCTGAAAATATTTCCAGCTTTTCAACATTTGCCAGTAGTGTCTGCGCCAGTCGGTCCGTGTCCAGATTCGGCGAATTAGTTTACCTAAAAAAGGTATCGCTCCAATGACAAAGAAGAGCAACGTCGAAATCCTGCTTCTGCGCAGTTTTTTCTCATGTCGGTCGTCAATCAGGTTGCGTACACTCCATCCGGTTACGGCGCTGGAAAAAATCGTTGACCAAAGTTTGCCGCTGTAGAGCAGCCGGATATGATTGTGCGTAATATCGGGAATCGAGTTTCGATAAGTCTGCTCGGCGGTTTTCAGGTCTTCCAGCATTTGATGCATATCCGAAAATTCGCCTTCGTGTGCTTGTATAAAGGCCTCCAGCCTGGTGATATCTCCCCGGTCGAACTGCACGAGAGAGCCGCGCATAAATCCTCTGGCAATCAGCTTGAAATCGCCCGGGCTCATCGGCAGAAACGGCAGCAGGGCAAGACCCGCCCGGAAATCGACCGCCACCAAACCACCTGCGGGATTGTCATTGGTTCCGTGGCGTTTGAGGACGTTCGGCTGGCTTTTGCACGTTGACCATTCGTACTGCCGGGCAAATTCGTGACCTCCCATGTCGTGAAGAAGCTCGACAAATTCGCCCATGAACCTGCACTTGGCTCGATATTCGGGTGAGCCGAGCCGGCTGATAGCGGATTCATCAAGCAGCCTGCCATGATGCCACTTTGTCAATAAATCGACTCGGTCATCGACTTCCAGGCGCCAGGTCCGGCCTTCAATCCATTCGCTTAGCTGGCCGCAACTGCCGAGCTTATCGTCCACGAAGGTCGCGTAAATATCTCTGACGGCGGTTTCATCGCCGAACCGAATCTTTGCTCCGCGGCGGATAAATTTCTGCCAGAGCGCTCCGGCCTTCGATGCGGCGGGATTGACCTGAAGCTGGAACGGGCCCTGGAAGCCAATCCAATACAGCAGGTTACGGAATAGCCGGGAGAAGCCCGACGGCGGGATGAGAATTTTCATTGCGTAGGATTGACCGGCTTCGAGGCCCTCTATTGAACCGTCTATGGCGGTAATTTTTACAAGGTAAACCTGACCGGCGAAGCCGCCTCCTACGAACTTTTCAACGACCAAGTGTACCCGGGCCAGCCCTGTTTTTCCGAAACCGCTGACCTGATAAGTTAGCTCGGTGCCTGCATCGTAGCGGCCGGTGCGCATCGGACGATACAACCTGGCCTCATTAAATTCGGCCTGGAGCTTTTTACAAATTTCAACGTTATAATCGACCGCCATTGTAGCTTTCCAACCTGTTGAAACGGCACGTTAGCCGCCCAACCACAAAAAGATGATAATCAGCAAAACAATCGCTGCAAATACACCTGCCAGTAAATCATCGGCCAGTATTCCCCAGCCCTTTGGTAGCTTTTCGAGTTTTCTTATCGGCCAGGGCTTGGCAATATCGAACAATCTGAACAGCAGGAGGCCGGCGGATGTGATAATACAGATTTGTCCGGGTGAAGGTATAGCCGGAATGAAGAACGGGATGGCCAGGTAGGTTGCCGCCTGACCGGCCAATTCGTCGGCAACGACTTCGCGGGGGTCGTCTTTGCCCGTTGCGGCAATTGCAGCGGGGGCGAATATCACGCAAATAACAGAGCCGGCCAGGACCAAGGCTAACATTACAATTGTTATCGCGGGGACGGACAAGTGAAACTGACACATCAGGGCAAAAATAAGCACCGGCGGCAGCGAACCCCAGGTGCCCGGGGCAAGGGGCAGCCGGCCAAGGCCGAAACATGATGTAAGTAATCTCTTCATAAGACGAAAAGAGTAACGAAAAGACAGGAATTAGTCAAAGGTTTGTCAATATTTATTGCTCTTAACGTAATTAAAAAACTACCCGGTGCCACTTCAAAAGCTTGTTTTTGAGTTTTCGATGATAAGTCCTTTTGTATTTCTGAGGGGATATAAAATTTGTAAATGTGCCTCAATTTGGTATAATTATTTTATGAGTCCAACTGTTTCCCATATCGATATTCATGGCTTTTGGCTTTGCGTGGAAGATAAAGAATATTTTTTATCCTATAATGACCATCCCTGGTTTAAGGAGGCAAAGGTAAAAGAAATTCTGAATGTCAAATTGCTGCATGGCTATCACCTCTATTGGCCGGAGCTCGATGTTGACCTGGAAGTTGATTCTCTGGATAATCCACAACACTACCCGTTAAAATATAAATAAGAAAATCAATTCAATATCCCTGAAATACGGCCTCCTTCCAATGATGAGTTATATAGCATTTCTACCGAAGGCCAGCATGAGCATCGTACTATCACGCAGACACGGAGTGGCGGAGTGATTAAAACCAGTGCGAACCGCAGGTAGAAATGCTCCCTGTTGTAGGCCAAGGGAGTGGTTCTCGGGGATAAACTCATAGAGTAAGCTTTTTTTCTTGAAAACTTCGAATCGATAGTGTATGTATCTTATAGATTAACGAACGAGCGAGACATCCTGGGTTTATGGTTGAAGATCAAACTGTTTTAACGGGTAAAACGAGGGACAGCCACCCGTTAAATGTAGGAGTGAGAGTGATATTGAGTAAATACCGGGAGTATCAATATGGCAGAAGATACACATAATACGAGTAGATTTGAAATAGAGGGCAGGTTGCAGGCATACCTCGCAGAATATTCATCACTACGTCATGAGAACATTGCAGCATTAGGGCATCGCCTCCAAATAATTAGCTTGGGTTTCGTAGGCTTAACAGTGATCGTGCCCGGTCTTCTCGCCGCTAAGGAACTACCATATGGTTTTAGAGTTGCCCTATTAATTCTAATCCCACCACAACTGTCAAAAGCTGCATTATATAGATGGCTCGGAGAATACTGGCGTATTGTTAGATCTGCTATTCACATTAGAGAAAAAATAGAAAAAAACGTCAATTCGCTTCTTGGGAAGAAAGTGCTAACGTGGGAAACCTGGTTGTGCAATCGAGGTAAGGATAAGCATAGTGCCCTCGGGCAAATAGCGGCCGTTTTCATGATGTCTACGGTGGGCTATATCTCATCCATTCTTGGCTTGTACTTGCTGTTCACGAAAATAACACTTATTTGGGGTTTATGTGCAGCCGTTGCCTGTACTATTTATGCCTTTCTTGTGGTTCTTTGTATAGAAATAGTCTTCTACGTGAATTTTCTTAAAAGATGGTCAGAAGTTCGAAGGAAAGATCACAGCTCTAATTCTACATCCGAAACTTAATCTTTCCTTGGTCTGAGAAACTTGCCGGCAGCGCAGCTTTATTACAGTCATTACTGAAAAGAAGCGGCTTTTTAAAAAAGGGCATTTGACAAATCAGCATCAAATTGGATAGTATTCGTTTCTGAATAAATCGATAAGAGGAGAATTTGATGGGATTAGTGTGAGTAAAGAATTCAGGCATAATGTTATAGCAATCGTTTATGATTTTGACGGGACGCTGACTCCCCAGCCGATGCAGGAATATACTGTTTTGCCGGAAATCGGGATCAAGGACGGAAAGAAGTTCTGGGAGCAGGTAAACCGGGAGGCTGCCCGGACAAATGGCGAGGCAATCGTAACCTATATGCGCTTGATGCTTAAAGAATCCAAGTCCAGAGATTTTCCGGTCACTGCTGAGAAGCTGGGAGAACTGGCGAAAAAGATCAATTATTTCCCGGGCGTTCGAACTTATTTTAAGCGAATAAATGACTATATTACAAAGCAATTTGGTAACAGTATAGAAGTCAGGCATTACGTAATTTCAGCGGGCTTAAAGGAGATAATCTCAGGAACGAGTATAGCCAGGTATTTTTATAAAGTATTTGCTTCGGAATATTATTACAACGAGTATGGAGCGGCAACTTTCCCAAATGTAGTGGTGAATGACACGGTAAAAACCCAGTTCATTTTCAGAATTAATAAAGGCAAAGAGAACCTGAACGAGAACATTAATCTTCATATGCCCATGGATGTGCGGCCCATACCTTTTCAGAACATCCTGTATATCGGCGATGGGCTGACGGATGTTCCGTGTATGACAGTAATCAGGAAAAACGGCGGGCATGCAATCGCCGTTTATAAGCCTTACAGCTCTCAGGGTAAGCAGATATGCAGGCAGTTATTGAGAGCCGAAAGAGTAAATTTTATTGCTCAGGCGGATTATAAGAGTGGGAGTGAGCTTGACCGATTGATAAAATTATTGTTAGGGGTCATTGTTGAAGGGATTCGATATGGAAGGGAATCCTTTAGGCAGTCAAGGAAGTACAGCTTATAAATAGTATATAACAAATTCGAACGTTACAGGCCGGGCAGATTGTGTTCCTGGCTGACTTGTTTAAGAAGCTCAAGAAGCTCGGTTAGGCTTTGGCTGATAATATCGGTGTTACTGCAGACGTTCATAAAATTCGTATCTCCATTCCATCGCGATACCACGTGGATGTGAAAATGCTCGGGCAGTCCGGCGCCGCCGCATCTGCCGAAATTCATACCGACATTAAAGCCGTGAGGTTTTATCGCCAGCGAGAGGGCTTTTTGTGATGCTCTAATCAGCTTGAACATATCCAGCAGCTCATTATCGTCTGCGCCGTCAAGATCGCCGATGTGGCGGGCCGGTGCTATAAGTAAATGGCCGTTGTTATAAGGATACCGGTTCAGTATTACGATGCTTTTTTCTGTTCGCCAGAGCACCAGGTTTCTGTCGTCGTCCTGCGGGTTCTTTAGGTCATGGCAGATAAAGCACTCACATTTTTTGTCCAGCCCCTGTACGTAGTTGATTCGCCAGGGCGCCCATAAATTTTCACGTTCCAATTTGCCTGCCTCCAATGTTTCTATTCAAGAAGTTCCATTGTTAAATTTTGTTTTATTGTTATCCTCGGTTTTACGTCGATGCCCATAGGTATAGAGGATTCCATTTCCATTTGGTACTGCTGATTGTATTGTTTTGTTTGGCCGGTATCGATGTTGAAAAGCTCCTGGCCGCTGCCCTCCAAACTGATAAGTTTATAGCCGCTTAGAAAGCCGAAAGTCCCCTTCATCTGGAAGCTGCCGGAGTAGGGTATGGGCCAGCTTTTGGGGACGGATTGAGCTAACTTATAAGAGCTGCTTATCACAGCCTCTCGGCCTTTTTCGCCGGGGCGGATTTCGTCAAGTTTGTAAATAACCTCTCTTGCCTTTCGCATGACCATAGGAGATGGTATTGATAACTTCGATTTCCAGGTTTGTCCGGCCGCGATTCCTTTGGAGGGATTTTCCAGACTGGAAACCGAATCCCACATAAACCACTGGGTTGCTATAAAGTCGCCAATCATATCAGCTTCTTTGATTCTGGCTCCTTCTGCGTTTGTAATAAACGCTTTTTGGCCGGCTTCTTTTAGCAGCTTGTCCAGTTGTGAATAGTCTTCTATTTTACCGGCGGGCCCGACTGTGAACTTATAAGTCCTGCCGGCCAGATACCCGGCTGCGTCTTTGCCCGGCCTTTTGCTTCGCAGAACTTTAACTGATTTGCACGACGCCTCAATAGTTGTAAGGCCGTAGGGATTTATTTCGACAGGTGTATAAGTTATGACTATTTCCATTGACTCGACGGCCTTATCAGGAGCTTTATTATCCGATTTGGTCAGTCTTCCCGTCGGGTCCCAGTCGATGGTTATTTCTCTTGTGGAGGCAAATTTATATTCCAGCGGCTGGCCTGCCTGCCAATCCACTGTAAGGAATTCTTTGTTTTTGGGTAATAGATTTCGTATCCCTGAATCCGGCCCGCAACCTCCACATATAGCCATAATAATAATTGCCGGTATTAACAGTGCTGTTTTCAATATCAATCCTTTTCTACAGGTTATTTTATCGAACCTTGAATCGTTAAGCCGGCGATAATCGCCTTTCTCAAACTACTCCCTGAGAGTGTTCTTTGACGGCTCTAATCGATTCTTTCAATGCGGTGAATACGAGTCGCGCTCATTCTTAATATATCAGGCTCCTTCTCTTGTTTTGTTGCCAAGGGGTCCACAGCAATCCATTCGGACCTGAATTCTTCGGTATATTTTTCGATTTGCCCCGATGTCAAATCGAGCCTAAGCCGGCCGGTATATGTTTCAGTGTTATCGAACATAGTCGAAAATAAACCTGTTGATTGTTCTTTGTAGAGCTCTTTCGATTTTGCCGCTGAAGGGACAGCGTTCATCTGAGCAATTGCGATTCGCCGGCCGTCTGTCTCGATGATTTGCTTTATTTCATAAATTCTTTCGAATGACTTCGCGCCCATTGGGCCGAAAGAAAAGGTCTTTATATCACTCCAGGTCTTTCCCGGGATTAACTGCTCATTATCGACAGCAGGCAGTGCCGGGATGCTGTGCTGTTCGGTTATTGCTTCGGTGTAAAGCAACTGTGCTGCCCTTGCATTGCTTATTCCGCTGCCTGCTACTGCGGCCCGAGCGTCGTTTACATCAATAATCTTTGAAATCTCACCGGAGGTGGTTAGTTTTAGGGTATAGCTTTGCCCGATTAATTTACTTAGAGTGTTTTCCCGGTCTTTTTCCCGGGAGCTGTCGAAATCCAGGACGATTTTGTCTCTGACTTTGGCCAAGTACTTCAGCTCTTTGATTGTAATTTTTACAACGGTGCCGCCTTCGGCGTCAAGGCTTTTTGTTTGCTTAGTGAAGGTCAATTCGATTTTGTTGCCGCTGTGACCGCCGACGAAGCTGCTGGGTTTGTTTTTCAAAGGCCCTTCCCAAATTACGCCCCTTTCTCTGTCTGTTGTTACTTTATAAGTTATCCGGCCAGCCGGGGCAAACTTCAATTCCGCCTTCATAGCCGATTTTTCTTCTTGTGGCTTAACTTCGGTCTGGATAGTGTCTTCGGCCTGTTCGGCACATCCGAGAGCCATAAGCAGTATGCAGATTACCGCGATTGCGACAAAAGCACAGGTTTTGACTTGTCTCATGACGACTTCTCCCTGTAAGTATCTGATTTTGTGGCAAATTCAAGAGCCGATTATACAGTTGCTTTATTCAAAGACAACGATTTTTCTTTATTTGCCGTCAAGTAGAGGTTAAAATCCAGCTTTTGTTTTTTGGATTACTTTGTCAATTGTTTTTGGAGAAACCGGATTATGAAAAGTGATACAGTCAAAAAGGGTTTCCAGCGGGCCCCCCACCGAAGTCTGCTTCACGCCTGCGGGCTTACAGGCCGCGATATCGACAAGCCGTTCATCGGCGTAGCCAACAGCTTCTGCGAGATAGTCCCGGGCCATGTTCACCTCAACAAGGTGGCAAAACTGGTTAAGGACGCTGTTCGCGAGGCGGGCGGGGCCCCTTTCGAATTTAATACGATAGCAGTCTGCGACGGTATTGCTATGGGCCATACCGGCATGAAATATTCTTTAGCCTCACGTGAAATCATCGCCGATTCCGTTGAGACGATGGCACGGGCGCATTGTTTCGACGGCCTTGTCTGCATCCCCAACTGCGACAAAATCATACCGGGAATGTTGATGGCCTCAGTCAGACTAAACATACCAACGATTTTCGTTTCCGGTGGTCCTATGGCCGCCGGCAAAGCAAAGAATGGACAGCCGATTGACCTTATCAGCATATTCAAGGGTGTTGCCGCGTTCAACGCCGGTAAAATTGATGATAACCAATTAAAGGAGCTTGAACAAACCGCCTGTCCAGGTGAGGGAAGCTGCTCGGGAATGTTCACCGCCAACTCGATGAATTGTCTTTGCGAGGGTATCGGGATGGCGCTGCCCGGCAATGGAACAATTCTGGCCGTTGACCCCAAACGCGAACAGCTTTATCAAAAGGCGGGCAAGCAGATTGTCATCCTTATCGAAAAGGACATCAAACCGCTGGATATAATCAGCGAAAAATCATTAGACAACGCCTTTGTTCTGGATATGGCAATGGGCGGCTCGACCAATACTGTTCTGCACGCACTAGCTTTGACCTATGAAGCGGGAATTAAATATGACCTGGAGCGCATAAACGAAATCTCCGCCAAATGTCCCAACATCTGCAAGGTCTCGCCGTCGAGCAATTATCACATGGAGGATGTTGACGCCGCCGGTGGTATAAGCGCTATATTGAAGGAAATCAGTACGTTTTCGAACCTCCTTAACACCGATTGTCTGACAGTAACTACCGCTACACTCGGTGAAAATATAGCTGACGCTAAAATTAAGAACTCCGAGGTTATTCATCCGTTCAATAAAGCGTACTCAAAGACTGGTGGCTTGGCTATTCTAAAAGGCAATCTCGCACCCGATGGCTGCGTGGTCAAGACCGCGAGTGTCGCACCTGAGATGCTTAAACATACGGGTCCTGCGGTTATTTTCGAGAGCCAGGAAGAGGCCTGCGACGGCATCCTTGCCGGTAAAGTAAAGAAAGGCGACGTCGTCGTAGTATGCTACGAAGGCCCCAAGGGCGGGCCTGGTATGCAGGAAATGCTTGCCCCAACCAGTTATATTGCGGGCGCCGGTCTTGCTGATTGCGTCGCTCTTATCACCGATGGACGATTTAGTGGCGGCTCAAGTGGTTGCAGTATCGGTCACATCAGCCCCGAAGCGGCCGTTGGCGGGCCCATCGGATTATTGAAAGACGGTGACATAATCGAAATCGACATCCCCGGCAACCAGATAAACGTAAAGCTGTCCGATGATGAGCTGGCCGAACGCAAAAAGACCTGGACGCCCCCTGCTCCAAGGATAACCAAAGGCTATCTGGCAAAATACGCCTCAATGGCCACAAGTGCCGACACAGGCGCCATCCTGAAGTGGCAAATTTAGCCGGAAGTTAAATTCTCACTGGAATTACCGGCGGAGATTCGTATATAATGATGTAGATAGTTACGCTACGGAGTAAATACGATGAATGAACGAATCGTAATCGATGCAAATATCTGTCATGGACAAGCCTGCATTAAAGGTACGCGCATACCTGTTCATCAGATTATCCACATGCTGGCCAATGGGGACACAATCGAAGAGCTTCTGAAAGAATATCCCTCTCTTAAACTTGATGATATTCTTGCACGTCTGGACTATGCAGCTTCTCGATAGAGGGTTTTCTAATGAATGCTCAAGTTAGCGTTCTTATGCTCTGGGGCGAGATATTGGGTATCCCAGTTGTTGTAATATTTTTCGTGGTTGTGGCTATTATTGTAATGGCTCAATATATCCAGGACAAAAACCAAAAGAGGACACAAGAAAAGGTTACAGAGTTAACAGAGAAAGGACACGATGCTAAACTTTGTCCGAAGTGTAAAGGCAAAGGAGGCCGCACTTGGGGAGAATGGGCAAATTGTCCTGAATGCGGTGGCTTGGGGTATATCTTCAAATTAAGGGAGTCCGAAGAAAGTCAGACAAATGCTGACGATAAAGGCGGGTTGCAAAAATGCGAAAACTGTGGGGCGATGATAGGCAAACTTGAAGAGAGCTATGTTTTTGAAGACCACGTAGTTTGTTACAAGTGCCATCAGAAATTGAAAAACCACAAGAGTAAATACTGCCAAAAGTGATTTGCTGCTCAGAACGAAGTTACTTTTTTGTGAATGCAAAAAACAACATACACTCAAAAAGGACATATTATGAATGCGAATACTTTTCCCCATGCTGAAAATTCCGTTCCGGCTTGGGACGTTGACCTGCCTCCTAATAACGTTTTCGTAGCTCCGGTATCCATTGTAGGTGACCACAGAAACCTTGTAGAAAGCTCGGAGAACATTCAAACATTTATTAAAAAAGAGCTTACCGACAAAGCTGTTGATCTTGCTGAGACAGACGACGAAGCTAAAATGCGATTGAACTGCAAAGTTACTCTTAATCCTGTCAATGAAAGTAGAGTACCGACTGGGTCGTTAAAACCGAACACTGAGTGCTCTTCGATAGTTGTGGAGGTCCAACTGACACAGAAGCACGACCAGCGACTTAGAAAACCATATTGTGATAGTAGTGGCATTTGTCTACAGCCAAATGATAATGTGATAGCAGGAATCAAAAACTACCTTAGGGATCTTTTGCAGAAACTTAACAAGTAAGGAGTCTCTGACCTTATTTGCTCCTTATTTGTCTGTTATACTGGTTGGGTTTTTGTATAATTCAAGCAGCCAAGACATAATATGTGGGACTAAACAATGGATATAGAACCGATACTTAAAGAGTTCAGAGAAAAGACCGAAAAGTTATACACCGAAAGGCTAAAGGGTATCGTTCTATACGGTTCTTATGCAAGAAAACAGCAGACAGCCGATTCGGATATTGATCTGGCGGTTGTGCTTGAAGGTGACGTTGTTGCAGGTAAGGAGATAGACCGCCTTATAGATGTGATTACGGATATAAATATCAACTATGGCGTATTACTATCGGTTTATCCTGTCTCGGAAGAAGATTACAATTCGCTTAACAGCCCATTACTAATTAACATCCGCGAGGAAGGGATAGCGGCATGACGGAAATAAGCGCCCTTATTCAAAAAGCACAACGATATCTTAAAAGTGCAGAGTTACTTCTCAAAGACGGAGACTCAGAATCTTCTGTATCAAGAACTTATTATGCTATGTTTTATGCAGCCGAGGCAGCACTTTTAACGAAGAGTCTCTCGTTTTCATCACATAAAGGGGTCATTTCTGCTTTTGGTGAGCATTTCATTAAAACAGATATTTTCCCTAGAGAAATGGGTAGAGAACTTAACAGGGCGTTTGAGAAGAGACAGATAGGTGACTATGAATATACCTTTGTAATATCAGAAGATGAAGCTGAACAAATGCTTCAGAGCGGAAAGGAATTTGTCAATTCAACCGCCCGTTTTTTGGATACCAACGGCTGAATGGTATCAACTCAAATCTATGAAATCTATGGGGAAAAAAACTCCGTGGTATGTCAGTGGTTTGCATTTTGAATGCATACAGTGTGGGCGGTGCTGCTCCGGGCCGGGAGAAGGTTACATCTGGGTCACCAAGCCGGAGATTGAGCTCATCGCAAAATTTCTGAAAATGCCTATAGGGCGGTTGCGAAGACAATATCTGAGGCGCGTGAGCCTTCGAACAACGATTATCGAGCATCACACTACCCGAGACTGCATATTCCTGCAAAATATCGAGGGCCGAAAAATATGTGTTATTTACCCTGTGAGGCCAAGCCAGTGCAGGAGGTGGCCTTTTTGGTCCGACAATTTAACCAACCCGGACGCCTGGAACAAGGCGGCACAAAAGTGCCCCGGTATTAATAAAGGCAGACTTTATACCTGCGAAGAAATAGAAAAAATCAAAGGGAGTAAAAAATGGTGGCAGGTTCCGGAAGAGACGACCGGCTCGGCAAAAAAGTAGCTGAAATTTACGATTGGCTCGAAATGCAAATCTCAGACAGCAATAAAAAAGGCCAATGCAGTGCCTGTGGTGAATGTTGTGATTTCGATGGTTTCGAGCACCGTCTGTTTATTACCCCTCCGGAACTGATATATCTGAAGGCAAATCTCGGCGATGAAAATATAATGCCTATGCCGACAGGCAGGTGCCCTTACAATATCGAAGGCAAATGCACGGTCTATGAATATCGTTTCGCCGCCTGCAGAATCTTTTGCTGCAGCGGTAATGCGGATTTCCAGAGCGAATTAAGCGAGACAGTCCTGAAAAAACTTAAATCCCTCTGCACAGAGTTCCAAATCCCTTATCGCTACAGCGACCTTGCCAATGCATTAAACGCTTTTGCGAATGCCTAATACTTATCAATAGGCTGAGGGATATCGTCCTGCGGGTCACAAAGATTGATGTATTTAGCTTCGCCTGAGAGCGTGCCGTACTCCCTGTAATAGCTGTAGAGCTTAGCTATTTTCTGCTCGTCGGTTGATTCGAGATACCGCTGCCATTTGCCTATCTCGGCTCCCCATATAATTTTGGTACCGTCCTTTGCATATAGAACAATATGAGGAAGCTTGCTGTTTTTTCGGCCGTCAAAATTACTCACGTCGAGCCTGTCGATTTCGCTGAGTAATGGTTTCTGGGATGTTTCAATTCTGTCCCGCCGTTCGAGCAGTTCTAATAATGTTATGGCCGCGGCGAGATCATCACCTCCCCAGACTTCGCCCAACGGCGGTATTTTTCTTATGGGCGGCAGTCCCGTTATCTCTACTATCGGCAGGCCCGGCATTTCCATAAAATCGAGCACCACCTGTTCGGCGTCCACGTAAAAGCTGCGCCTTCCCGCCTTAATCAGCCCCACGGGTTTTCGCCAGCGTCCTTCGATGCGCACGGCATTATGCGTGGTTTGCACTTTTACGTCATCCAGCCATGCAATCTGTCTGTCAATATTCTGCTGCACCAGGCCGGCGGCATTTTCATCGATTCTTAAATCCTCAAAATCACCTCTGCCCGCTTTGAGGACCTTTTGCTTGAGCTCGCTGTTCACCCAGTCCGGGACAGCCACTAACTCCAGTTCAATATGACCTTCCAAGGGGGGGGCGGTTTCTTTTCTATATCTATCTAAATATATCAGGCCAACGGCTGTCCCGCCCAAAATACAGACCATAAATGAAATCTTAAAAGAGCTTATCAAACTTTTGACGAGCCGGAGGTGTTGTTTTGTCTTCTTCCTTTTTGAAGAGCCGGACTTGAATGATATTCGTTTAGTCTTGCTTTTTGTTCTTTTCCTTCTGGCTGCCATAATCTCGAATCACGCATCATTCCTGACAAGGGACGAATATGCGGCCTCTACGATTTTCGAGCACAAATCGGTCATCGTCAATCCCGCCTTGGCCGCAGCCTTGGGCAAAAGTGAATGTGTTGTAAAACCCGGAATAGTATTAATCTCAAGGGCGTAGGCGATTGTCTCGTCACTCAGGATAAAATCTACTCTTGCGAAGTGCCGACAGCCAAGTGCACAGAAACAATCCATCGCCTCCTGTTCGATTCGAGTTATCAGAGCAGGCTCCCTTATCGTATCGAACAGATATTCCGTTTGCTCGTCGATATATTTTGCCTGATAATCATAAAAGCCTGTTTGGCTTCGAATCTCGATAATTGGAAACGTTCCATCCTTTAATATGCTGACTGTTATTTCTTTGCCGGGGATGAATTTTTCAATCATACAATCCCCGAACTCTTTCAGGGTTTGTTCTGCGGCGCCGATAACTTCCCGCCCGGCGGAGACAATCCTGACGCCTACACTGCTTCCCTGTTTTATCGGTTTTACTACATATCCGTCTGCAAAGTACTTCAGTCGTTTATCAAGCTGCTTGATATCAGAATTTGCATTAAACTCGACCGCCTCGGGTGTGGATACACCCGCTTTTGAAAAAAGCTTTTTGCTCGCCACTTTATCGAAAGCCAGCCTGCTCGCAGTAGGTCCGCTTCCGGTATAGACAAGAGACTTGTCCTTTAGTATTTGCTGTAGCCGGCCGTCTTCTCCGAATTCGCCGTGCAGCGCAGGAAAGAACACATCGATGCTGTTATCTTCCAATATATCAAGATTGTCCGGCTGAATGTCGGCAGTTACCACGTCAAAGCCGCCGGATATTAGCGCCTGAGAAACACACCGCCCGCTTTGAATACTAATATCGCGTTCGGCGCCGATTCCACCGGTAAGGACAGCTATTTTTAATTTGCTGTTCACCGTTCTTTTAAGTTCCTTAATCCCATATCTCGACTTCAAGCTCCAGTTCGATGTCGAACTGTTCTTTGATTTTCTGTTTAATGGCCTCTATAAGTTTCATAACGTCACTGCTTGTGCATCCTTTTTCGGCGATTATGAAATTTGCGTGCTTTTCACTGACCACTGCCCCGCCTATTTTAAGTCCTTTCAGGCCGGCCCTGTCAATTAAAGCCCCGGCCGCACCTCCTTGCGGATTCTTGAATATACAGCCGGAATTCTTCGTGTTGAGCGGCTGATTGTTCTTTTTATAAATCCAAATTTCTTTTACCGTCCGCATGATTTGCTCAGAGTCGGACTCGTTAAGCTTGAGCCGGGCGCTCAGAATGAATCTTGCCGTGATATTTGTTCGGCGGTAATCGAAAACAAGCTCGGGTTTGCTCTTTTCAAAAACGTTGCCCTCGCTGTCCATTAGTGTAACGGTTTCTACGGCTGAGCCAAAATCTCCGAAGTTGCCTCCGGCGTTCATTTTGACAGCCCCGCCGACCGAACCCGGTATCCCTGTCAGGGCCTCGATGCCGGACAGTCCCTTTTCCACGCATGTTAAAACCAGCTTGCTCAATTCCGCTCCCGCCCAGGCGGTAACATCTTCACCCTCGAATTCGATCAGTGAGAACTGCTCCGCCTCAAGCTTTATCACCGCACCGCGGAGCCCTTCGTCACTGATTAACAAATTAGAGCCGAAACCCATAACGTAAATCCGGATGTTGTTTTTGCTGCATCGCTGGACAACTTCTTTGAGCTGCTTGACGGTTTTCGGCCTTATAAAATAATCCGCCGCTCCACCAAGTCCGTACCACGTCCGCTTCGCTAACGGATAATCGGTTTCAACTATTTCTTCCAACCCGCTGAATATATTCATCTGCCACTTTCCAAATATCACCTGCACCCATACTTACTACAACATCGCCATCGGCCAGATTGCTTTCCAAGTAATCACAAATAGCATCAAAGCCGTCGATAAATAGCGCCTCGTTTCCGTTGGCTCGTATCCTTTCGACAAGTATTCCGGCGTTAATCTCTTTTTTGGCCGACAGCGAATCCCGGACAAAATAAATCTCCGGCACAATTGTTATATCGGCAAGCTTAAAGCTTTCCGCGAAATCATCAAGCAAAAATCTTGTTCTGCTGTACTGGTGCGGCTGAAAAACACACCAGATTCTTCCCTTGCGATACTTCTGCCTTATTGCCTTCAGCGATGCCCTTATTTCCGTTGGATGGTGGGCGTAGTCGTCAAGGACCGTAATTCCGTCGAACCGCCCCTTGAACATCAGTCTGCGGTCAATGCCGGTAAAGCCGGGCAGCAATTCGAGTACCATCTCGGCTTCCAGCCCTGCGTTGACCGCCATTGCAGTTACAGCCAATGCGTTTAGGATATTATGCTCACCCGGGACCGAAATCCGGGTCGCCCCTAAGAGTGTATCATTGTGATAGACGTCAAAAGTATGAAGGCCGTCATTTGACAACGAGATATTCCCTGCATGGAAATTACAGTTTTCATCGAAACCAAAGGTCTCACAGCCTACTGCTTTGTCATTGTCACAAAAGCTGGAATCGGTAATAATCTTTGCCACATTTGCGTCCTGGCCGTTGGCTATCAGCACGCCTTGCGGCCTTACGCCAAGAGCGAATTCGCCGAAGGCCTCAACTATCTCATCTTCATTCTTATAATAGTCCAGATGGTCCTGCTCGATATTCAGTATGCAGGCGATTTTAGGTTTGAGATTCAGGAAGCTCCTGTCATATTCGCACGCCTCGGCCACGAAATATTTACCGTCTGCCGCGGCGGATGAGCAACCCAACTGGCTGACTAAGGCCCCGATGATAAAGTTTGGTTCCAGAGAAGCCTCTTTTAGCACATAGGTAAGCCATCCGCTCGTAGTGCTTTTGCCGTGGGTACCGCTTACCGCAATACCCTCATAGCAGTCCATCAGCTTGCCCAGCATTTGGGCGTATTTATAGACTTTGTATCCCCGCTGACGTGCTAATTTCAGTTCCGGATTATTTTCTTTTATCGCCGCCGAGATAACAACGGCTTTGGTTCCGAGCTTGAGGTTCCTGTCCCTGTGGCCGATTGTTATTTCAGCACCTCTTTTCCGGAGGCCTTCTATAACATCGGTCAGCGTTTCATCCGAGCCGGTTACAATCGCCTCGTTTTTCATCAGAAGCTGTGCCAGCCCGCTCATCCCTATACCGCCTGCACCGATGAAGTGAAATCTCTTGCCGGCTACGCTTAGTTTGTCCCGAGTAGCCGTTGTTTCGTATTCGTCGGAAACTTTTATTCGGTCTTTGTAGGTTTGTGCATTCGGCTGGTCCATGGCATCCTTTCTGTTGTATTCTTTCCTTAATAAAAGCGCAGATAGTTTAACACAGAAAACTCTTTAATAAAAGAAAAAAACCTTTTGTAACATTGCCGAAGAGCACACGTTCCGAATATCGAAGATACGCTGAGGGCCAGATCAATTATCATCAAAAGAAGGGGCCCATACCGAATCTTTCGATATAGGCCCCGAATTTACAAATCTGTTGTGCAGTTTTATTTAACAGTCAAATCCCTTCTTTAAGGTGCTGGTGGATAGAGACGGATGTCATCGAAGTATAACATACCCGCACCGCCGGCAGTCGGATTAGCCCGGTTACCAAGGCCAAGTGTAATCGATGTTATATTAGCAAGGTTCACACCCTGGTCGGCAAAGCGCGTCAGGTCGATGTTCCATTCGGTCCAGGCAGCCGCCTGCGCGGCATTGGGATTATCATTATCGACACCGGCGCTGCCATTTAAGACAACGTACATTGTCTCTGCGGCGTTGGCTGAACCGCCCCGGTACCAAATCGTTAACGTGTTGACACCTTTGACCGTCCAGTCACGATTTGAAGTCAAGACAGAAGTCGCTTCGGATTTGCCGACTGCGTTGTCGTAGGACATTGGCATCGACTGCAATCCACTGTGGACGATAGTCTGCTCGGCAAATG
>CAZZAX010000069.1:0-30028 GCA_964653075.1 uncultured Pirellulales bacterium | reverse complement strand
CGTCCTGCCAGGAACCGGCCGAATCATTTTGCAGACTGTCGTCGGTCATGTCCACGAGAACATAGAGATTCTCGGCATCATACAACACCTGCCAGATGCCGGAGGCGTTGGCCGGATCTTCCAGAGGGACGAAATTCTGAATTGATGCCTCAGCCCAGATTTCATCGACCTCCCCGTCAATCACAGGGGGCGGTGTGGCAATGCCGATTTCCATATCTTGCGCTGCCACCGGGCCGGCCAGGCCCAGAACCAAAATAAACGAAAACAAATAAATCAATTTCTTACACATAATAATCCTCCTTCTAAAATAGAAATAAAGCATTATTTGTCCTTTGGCCACACACCAAAGCTATAGATAATTCATTTTGTATTTGATATTAGCTAATCAATATTTGCCCAGGATAAAATTTGCTGAAATTATCACTACCTCCTTTCTTCAAAAAGCCTGATATGAGCAGTCATTTGAAAATAAAACCGCCTCCTGGGGAAAAGCCCTATATTTATGCCTCTTTCTCATCAGCCCGCCCGGGAAATTGTTGAACTAAAAAGCCCGGGTTTCCATCCTTATAAGTAGTCCGAAATCTGCAAATTTCACCATATTAACATATACCAAATTAGCTACCTTTTCGTCAAGTATAAACTTTAGATGATATAACAAATATTTTCTTAAAAATTTTGCAAAAAAGTAGGTAGAAAGTGTAAAAAAAGCACAAAGAAATATTAGTGAATATCTATGTCCTGTTTATTAAGTATATAAATTAGGGTCATACGAACTTCCGTTTATTTCTATAACAAATGTCCATACATCCCTTGTTTGCTGTTTCTGACCAGTTTTATTTTTATAAGATCGTTTTTTTTCAGCTTTTTCTGTGTTTTTTCCAGATACACCATAAAATATCTTTCGCTTCGGCCGTAAATTTGCCCATCATCGTTTTCCAGCAGGATTTCAGCGGTTTGGCCGATAAACTGCCGCTGGAATTTTTGGCCCAGCTCAATATTTAAACTGCGTAGTATTTTTGAACGTTCCTTTACAGTTTTTATATTCACTCTACCTGGCATATTTGCTGCGGCTGTACCTTTCCGTGGCGAGAAGCTGAAAACATGCATTTTCGCGAAGCCAGCATCTTTAGCCAAAAAAACAGTTTGTTCAAAATCATCATTGGTTTCGCCCGGAAAACCAACGATAATATCGGTCGTTATCGCCGGCCTGTCGAGGTATAGTTTGGCTAATTCAATTTTTTCTCTGAATATATCGGAATTGTATTGTCTGCACATCTTTTTGAGGACAGCGTCCGAGCCGGACTGCAACGACAAGTGCAGATGTGGCATAATATTAGGGTGTTTGCAGAAAGTATCGAGTAATTGCGGCGTTACATCCGCAGGTTCCAGTGAGCTTAATCTTATCCTTGCAAGACGGGGTATTTTCGCCATTTTGTCGAGTAAATCAGCCAAACTATCGTTTTGCGGGTCTGACCAGTTTTTTCTTCTAACGCTTTTCCGGCCGTAAGCACCGAGGAATACTCCTGTTACAACGATTTCCCTATGTCCTGCATTTACAAGAGATTTTGCCTCCTGAAGTGCCGCTTTGGCCGGTTTAGAGTGAACAAAAGGACGCGTTTTGGGTACTATACAATAGCTGCAGTATCCATCGCAGCCATCCTGGACTTTTAAGAAAGCTCTGGTTTGGCCCTTGAAGGAAGTTAATGGCGGAAGTGCCAAATGATTGTTCAATTCTTTTTTAAACTTGATTTTAGAGCCGTTTTCTGCTTTAATAATAGTATTAACGTTCGGACAGGATCGAGGGCTTTGAAAGCATGAAGCAGCAGAGCTATCGCCTGCTATTTGGTTTAGCCTTTCAGCAAGGCTTTCTCGATCTTCGATAAGATGAACATTTGTACTGATATTGTTTAATTCGCTGATTTGTACGGTTGGCAGGCAGCCGCAGACAACTACAACGGCATCGGGACTTAGCCTTTGGGCCTTTCGAATGTATTGTCGGCTCTTGGCTGAGGCGGTGTGAGTTACACAGCAGGTATTTATGACAACCAGGTCGGGTTTTTTGGGTGGTTTGATTTTATGGAGTCCGAGTTGTTCGAGCAGCTCCTGAATCTGCCGGGTTTCGTATTGATTGACCTTGCAGCCGAGAGTATGTATGGAAAAAGTCTTCATAATTTAAAAATTACTGTAACGAATCAGTACTTTTGGCGTCTTAAATATTATGATATAATGTATATTTGTTTTGACGTATTTACAAGACCAATTGAAAACCGAGCAGGAGGTTTGTTATGGCGGAAGAAACCGGTACGGTTTGGGCGATAGACATAGGCAACAATTCTCTCAAAGCATTGTACTTGAGCACTGAGCGAGGTGTTGTCGAAGTAATCGGCTTCGACAATATCAGGCACGGCAAGATTCTCAGCGGTGACGGTGTGACGGATGCCGAGAGAGAGGAGCTTGTCGCGCTTAGTTTACGCAAATTTGTGAATAAGTATGATTTGAGCATGGACGAGATTATTATTTCTGTGCCGAGTCAGAATAGTTTTGCACGCTTTGTTAACCTTCCCCCTGTCGAGGCAAAGCGCATCCCTGAAATGGTTCAATTCGAGGCTGTCCAGCAGATTCCCTTTGGAATTAACGACGTGCAGTGGGACTGGCAGTTAATGACTGAACCTGACAGCCCTGAAATCAAGGTGGGTATTTTTGCGATTAAAAATGAAGTGGTCAACGCAGCTTTGGAACATTTTAGCAGAGAAGATGTTCAGGTTGGCTACGTACAGATGGCGCCGATGGCATTGTATAATTATTTGCTGCATGACCGTCCTGATTTGGTTACTTCAGACAGGCAGGCAACTGTTGTTCTTAACATAGGTGCGGACAATACGGATTTGGTTGTATGCACAAAGTCGTCGGTTTGGCAAAGATGTATTCTTATTGGCGGTAATTCCTTTACGAGAGCGATATCAGATGCGTTCAGGCTTAACTTTGAAAAAGCCGAGAAGCTCAAACGAACGGCTCCTGTGAGCAAATATGCCCGGCAGATATTCCAGGCGATGCGGCCGGTCTTCACGGATTTAGGCTCTGAAGTGCAGCGATCACTGGGCTTTTACAATAATTCGAACCCCGATACCAAGATTACGAGAATTATCGCTTTGGGTGGCGGAACGAAGCTGAGAGGTTTGCTCAAATATCTGCAGCAGACTCTGCAGATAACGGTGGAAAGGCCGGATTCATTTAAGAGACTTGGGATGGGTCCGGGTGTCTCGCCGGCAAAATTCCACGAGAATGTCAGCGGTTTTGGTATTGTCTATGGTCTTGCTTTGCAGGGATTGGGTATTGCTCGAATAGAAAGCAACCTTCTACCGCGGAGTATTGTCCGGTCGATGGCCTGGGCCAGCAAGGGCAAGTACTTTATTGCTGCGGCATGTATGCTGCTTGCGACTGCACTTTTATGCTTTGGAAGAACCGGTTGGGACAAGATGAATCACTCGAAAAACAGTCCGGTCCGAGACAGCACCGGGCGCATTCTTAAAATTCTCGATGATGCCAAAGCTAAACTCGATGCTGAAAAACGTAAAGGTGACGATTCTGCAGCGATAATAAAAAAAGAGTTTGAACCTTTCAACTATCGTGAAATGATTCCGTATCTGCATGAAATCATCATCTCAGCTTTGCCGAATGAGAAGAACAATCCGACACAAGCAGGGCTATATCAGGCTTTTGCCAAAGGTGACGTCAAAGAGATTAAGGAGATGCCACGAAAGGCCCGAAAACAGATATTTGTAACCAATATGGAAGCTTTCTTTTCAAGTGATATTGCGACCGCTCAGTTCGGCGGCGCGGATATGTTCAGAAGAAGCCGGGGTATGGGAGGTGCCGGAGGGGAAGAATATGAAGGAATGGAAGAGTACCAAATGATGGAGATGGATATGATGAGGGGATATGGAGAGTATTATCCCGGGCCGGGGGGAATGTTCGGTCCACAAGTCGGCGAGGAAAAGTTCCCCGGTTTTATATTGACCGTATCCGGTTACAGCCCGTATGAAAAGATGACTGAACTATTGGATCCGGACGAACGCGTGGTTCATGATAATCATGATAAATGGGGTTTAGTTACCCGCTTAATGCACCTCGACGATTTTGTTGACGGCAACAGCCCTTTTGAGGTTTATAAAAAGAACGACCCTAACCAATTCTCGCTTGAAATTGGACAAGTAAGCATGGAAGAACAAATACCTTCCGGGATTGGGGAAAGGGATATAAGGTCTAAGCCGATACCACCCGGTTCCGCGCAGAACGAATCTTGGGAGTGGATTTTGGTTGACCCTATGACGAATGAGACAATTAGTAAAGTTGCTGAGTGGAAAGAAGATGGAAAAGCACAACTCGACCACAGGGGCGAGCAGGTATTTACAGTTAATGACCATTGGTTCGTATTAAAGGTTAAGTTTGTCTGGAGAGATGCGCCCGAGTCTGTCAAGGCGAAAGAACCTGAATTAAATGTATACATGAGAGGTTCAATGATGGGTAGAACAGCAGCGCCGGCGACGACCGGCTCTACTGGCACAAAAGATATAACGACCGGAATGGAATAATTTTGTGAGCTGAAAAATGAATATGCCGAATTTCAAAGATATTTTACAGAAGTTAACTGTTTTTAAGAATAACATACCGCTCCTGATGTCGGTTATTATAATACTGATTGCGGTAATCCTCTTTGTTCCCTCGCACCTTATGAGCGCTAAACTCAAGGAGGATGTTCAGAAAAATAGTGTTAATACCGGTGAAAAAGTGGATAGAGAGTTGGAAGATGCTCTTTCCAGTGATACATGGATACAAGAGCAGGCGCATCAGAAAGAACATGCCAAAGATGCCAATGAAATATCACTATTAGCTCAGCAGACTACTATGAGAGAGCTCTTAAGCTATGATGTTTTTCGTGATCCTAACAGCATTTCCTCTACAGTTGTTTTTCGGGAATTTGGCCAGCGTTATCGAAAGGCGATAGATGATTTGCTTATCCGTGTAAAAGCGGGTGATTGTCCTACAGAGGCCGAAATAAAGCAGGGTATTGAAGACTCAGCGGTAAATTCCCGTTTACGGCGGGGCCGGGGAATGATGGGAGGTATGATGGGGCGGTCTTCGATGGGAGGTTCGATGGGACGGTCTTCGATGGGACGGTCTTCTTCGATGAGGGGACGATCTGCGATGATGGGTCGATCTCCGTATGGGGGCGGCCCGTATGGAGGTGCACCCTATGGAGGTGCACCTGGAAGGCCTTCGAGAGGGACTTTGAGTCGGTCGATAACGATGGGTGAGCTTGAAGGTATGGTAATCGACGAGATTTGCCGGGAGAGGGCGAAATCTCTATCTGTTTATGCTTATCCCTCTGATTTGAGCGGGTACGATTTCTGGGCGGATTATAAGCTTGCGGTCGAGCCTAACCAGGCAATCGAGGATTGTTGGTATTTCCAGTTGGCTTTCTGGATCGTCGAGGATGTTTTCGAGACTATAAGTTCTGTGAATTCGGATTATGACAGCGTTCTGACGGCGCCGGTCAAGCAGCTTAAGCAGATGAGTTTTAATATGGGCCTAAGAAGACCCGGAGCAGGAGGTAATGTTTTTACGGGACGCAGGCGGCGCGGGGGTATGAGAACAAGAAGGGACGATGTTGATAAGCCTGTTTACGTTCATTCTAATGACGATGCTCTGGCGGAATCCTGCACAGGAAGATTCACTACTAGTGACGGTGATATTGACGTTATACATTTTAATATGACCGTTGTGATTGATGTAAAATCCGTTATGCCGTTTCTAAAAGAGCTTTGCAGTGCCAAGGAGCATAAATTCAGGGGGTTCTCCGGCGATGAGCAGGGGCAAACTTTTCAGCATAATCAGATAACGGTTTTAGAGTCTAAGTTTTTATCGGCCGGAAATGAACCTTACAGTCTTTACGATTACGGTGACGCTCCTGTTGTAGAATTGGATTTAATTTGTGAATATATCTTTAACAAAAAAGGTTACGAGGAAATTCAACCCATAACCGTCAAGAAAGCGATAATAGCGGCCGAAGAACCAGAAACAGGCCGCTAAAAAATTAATAAAAATGTAAAGCGGGACTTGAAATATGATTAAAATAGGAAGCTTTTTCGAGGCAAATATAGAGAAGATTGTTTTGGTGATTGTTGGGCTTGTGTGTATCTGGCTTATGATTACACGAGTTATTTTCAGTCCCAACCAGGTTTCGTACGGCGATGGGAAATACAGCCCTGCTGCAATCGATGAACAGGTGTACCAAAAGGCTGTGGAATTGCGCCAGAAGATTAACACCCCACCCGAGGGCCTGCCGCCCTATAAGTCGAAACTTCCCGAGTTTGTCGCTCTGCTTGATTCTGCCATAAATACTATTGATGTTAGTATATGGCCCCAGGTACCTTATGTAGTTGATGGGACGGCACAAGGACCGGGGAAAGGGGGTAAGTATAATCTTCCTGTTGTTGGTGCAGTCAGCGAAGTTGCAGTCGAGCACATCAGAGCGGCCGCTTATGTGCCTACGGATGTTATTACAGCGGAGAATTCTTATGATAAAGCTGCGAATGAGCCAAACGATATCGACCTTGTAACAGTGGAGGCCAAGTTTGATATTGAGGGATTATATAAGAGATTTGAACAATGTTTTGTCGATGATGTCGAGCAGCAGTATTCAGACCCATGCCTTGCTAAGCCGATTTTTGCTGCTGTGCAGTTGCAGCGACAGGAACTGGGTCAAGACGGAAGCTGGAGTGATTGGCAGAATATTCCCCGCAGCAAGATTGATCACTATGGTCCATTGTTTGAAATTGTTGAAGATACCGGCAGTTTAGCGCCCGGCTGGTTAAAAGTAACGAAGCTTCAGTTTGATGACTGGCAACTGCAAATAGACCTGTTGCAGCCGGAGGCGTATTCGATGGCATCGGCAAAAGAGGAATGGTATCCTCCTGTAATACATAGAAAATTCCTGGATATCCAGAGAAAAGAAGTCGCTGAGGAAAAGCGGAAAGCCGTAGAAGACGAGCGGAAGAGTAGTGATAGAACGAGCTCTCGCCGTTCCAGAAGAACCAGTGTAGGTGGTATGACCGGAAGAACCGGCGGAGGATTCTCAGATATGGGAGCAGGTGCTTATGGCGGTATGGGCGGAGATACATCACGCAGAAGAGGAAGTAGCCGTTCAGGCAGCAGTCGAAGTAGAACTGGTGCATCCTCGGCATATGACAGCGGCACGCCCGGTATGACCGACAGACGCTCAAGAAGAAGCAGAGGAAGCAGGACTACAGAGCCGGGTGGAATTGGAATGGAAGACTACGGCGGAATGTATGGACTGCCGGGAGACAGGCTTACCCGAAGGGGACCTTCGATGTATGAGGTTTATGATGAATTTGACAAGATTCGGCTTACCGGCAGGACTTTTTTAGATAAAATGAAGGAGCCTCTGGTGTTCTGGGCGCATGATGATACTATTGAGCCGAGAAAGCACTATCGATACAGGATCAGGTTGGGTGTTTTTAATCCTGTGGCAGGAACGAATCAATTAAGCGAGCAGGACATATCGAGGAAGAACGAAGTTGTTTTATGGAGCGGGTTTTCCGATGTTACAGAGCCGGTAGAAATTCCGGGAAGGCTGTACTTCTTCGCAAAGTACATACGTGAGCCGGCCAATGTTGTTACGATTCAGGTTTCCAAATATGTCTTGGGCTACTGGTATAGTGAAGATTTTAAGGTGAGCCCGGGAGATGTCATCGGAAGTGTTGTCGAGACCGAGACAGAGACCGACCGTCAAAGAAATCAAAGAAGACCCGAACTCGGTCGAACGATGATGGATCCGAGAATGGGTTCTAACAGAACGATGATGGATCCGCGAATGGGTTCTATTGGCCGGCCTGAGGAGAAGTCTGTCGTACCGGAGACGATTGATTATAGTACAGGAGCTGTTATGGTTGATACTGTAGCAGTGAATGACTGGTCCGGCGATAAGAATCTGACTGCTAGGCGTTATTATGATATGCTTTATAGTATGGATGGGACTGATATTGAACACATGCCTGTCAGAACGGCATACTGGGCTAAAGATTTGCAGAATTGGTATGGTAAGATCAGCACATTGGAAAACGTGACTAAGGAGCCCTTCAAGTCCTTCAGCAGCGGACGCAGAGCACGCCCCGGTGGAAGACCCGGTGATGATATGGGCGGATACGAAGACATGTATTATGATGACATGATGTATGATGACATGGGGGGAATGGGAGGACGTTATTAGTCGTTTTGTATTCCCAGTGCTTGCCTGGGCGGCTGTGAAATTAAATGGGTGTTGTTGAAGCGCTGATTTAATTGAAAAAAACAGCTTGCAGTTAATTGATGTCATTTGCTCATCAGGGGGGGGGTTCTGCAAAGTAAGTTGTACGCAATTTGTCCGGCCAATCCGTCCGTTTGAAATTGGTATTTACATATCTTTTGCAATTGCATTTGCTTTTAGTTTGACCTTTCATTACTCTTTTATTATTTGGTAATAGGAACCTCGGGAATCTTTTGAATTTTGAGGGCATAAAGTAAGCACTCAATCGTATCGGCTAACATAACAGCTTGCGCCGAGGTTGGTACTCAGGTTTTTTCAGGAGGTAATTTTATGCGACGAAATATCATTTTTTTGACCTGCTTTATTGTTCTTGTATGTGTATTTGATAAAACTTGCGGGGAAAATATCGTTACAAGTCCTTATGTACAATGGCAGAACGGCCCGTTACATAGTTCAGACTTTTTTCCAATTGCTGTCTGGCTGCAAAACCCGGCCAGGGCATCGAGGTATCGTCGGGCCGGTTTCAACACGTATGTGGGTCTCTGGAGAGGTCCAACGGAAAAACAGCTCGAAGAGCTCAAAGCCGCCGGTATGAAAGTCATCTGCCACCAAAATAAAGTGGCACTGAAATATATTGATGAGCCGACCATTATCGGATGGATGCACGGGGACGAGCCGGATAATGCCCAATCGCTTGGAAAGGGCAAAGGATACGGACCGCCGATTAAGCCCCAAAAAATAATCGACGGCTACAATAAGATTCGCAGGGCTGATCCCACTCGGCCGGTGCTTCTGAACTTGGGTCAGGCTGTGGCCTGGGACGGTTGGCACGGCCGCGGTGTGCGTTCGAACCATCCTGAGGATTATTCCGAATACGTTAAGGGTTGTGATATTGCCTCGTTCGATATCTATCCGGCCGTTCATTCGAATCCCCAGGTTGCCGGTAATCTATGGTACGTTGCAAGAGGGGTCGAGCGCCTCAAGAAATGGACCGATGGGAAAAAAGTGGTGTGGAACTGTATCGAATGTACTCGAATAAGTAATAAGGAAAAAAAAGCTACTCCAAAGCAGGTCAAATGCGAGGTGTGGATGTCCCTAATTCACGGCTCAATGGGATTAATCTATTTTGTACACGAATGGCAGCCTAAATTCAATGAAGCGGCGCTGCTTAGCGACAAGCAAATGCTGGCGGTGGTAACCGGGATAAATAAGCAGATTAGTGAGCTTGCGCCGGTATTAAACAGCCCCACTATCGATGGTGACGTGACTGTATCATCGGATAATAAAGATGTTCCTGTTGCGGTTATGACCAGGAAGTATAAAGGCGAGAGGTATCTTTTTGCTGTGGGTATGAGGGATGGTATTACAAAAGCGAAATTCACCATACCGGCTCTGGAAAGCAGCAGAGCCATAAAAGTGCTCGGTGAAAATCGTACAATCCTATCGAAGGATGGTGTTTTCAGCGACAGCTTCGAGGCGTGGGACGTTCATCTTTATCGAGTAGAGGGCAAAAACACGAATTGATTTTGTCGTATGCAGAACGCTATAGTTTAAGAAAGGTTGTATTATGAAAAGAACCGCTGTGGTTTTGGTAGTGCTCGTGTTCTGCGCAGCAGCATTAGGAAATACCAAAGTTCAGAAGGTGGAGTTGGTAAAAGGCAAAAACAAAATTGACGTGATGGTTGGAGGAAGGCACTTTACAAGTTATGTTTATGGGGGCGAGCTTACCAAGCCGATGCTGGTTCCGTTGCGAAGCCCTTCGGGAATTGTGGTAACTCGAAGAAATCCGCTTGTGGAAATGAAAGGGGGCAGTGACGACCACCGGCATCATGTGGGTATTTTCTTTGCGGTCGATAAGGTCAATGGAACCGGCTTCTGGAACAACACCGCTCCGCCTCCGCAAATCAAACATGTCAAAACAACAGAAGTAACCGGCAGTATCGGTAAGGGAAAACTTGCAACCGTGATGCATTGGATAGACCGGAACGGTAATGTATTGCTCGAAGAAAACAGAAGTATGCTTTTTCTGGCAGGTGAAAATGAAGATGAATATGCAATTGATTTTAGTATCGACCTTACGGCCAGGCAGGCCGAGGTGGTTTTTGAGGATATCGAAGAGGGTGTATTTGCGGTTCGAGTGGCTGACTGTCTGAGAGAGGGCGATTCGAAAATGATGCTAAAACCGGGACGGCCGCTGCCTGAGGAATCGGTTTCCGGGACAGGCAGGTACTTCAGTTCCAACGGCGATGAAACGGCGAAAAATGTATGGGGCAAGCGTGCGCGATGGGTCGCTCTGCAGGGAATAAGAAAAGCAAAAGTGGTGGGCATAGCTGTTCTTAATCATCCGGCAAGTATCAACTATCCCACTTATTGGCATGTCAGAAGCTACGGTTTATTTTCTGCGAACCCCTTGGGACAGGGTGATTTTCAAAGACAAAGCAAATATAAAAAGAATCCTGTCCTGCCGCTTCGTCTTACGCTAAAAAAGGGCCAAAAGGCACATTTCAGGTTCCTCGTAATTATTTATGAAGGGTTAAGGACAAAAGAGCAAATGGAGGAACGGTTCAGGGAATTTGTAAAATAATGTATCTGAATTAAAACGGTAACGGTATTCTATGATAAGAGTGAAAGGTCTTTTCGAATAAGGATTATGAAGGGAAATTGATTATGAAAAATATTACACGTAGAAATTTTGTTAAGAGTTCGTTGATGACTTCTGCCGCATTAGCGGTGCCGTTTTCACGGGTAAGGGGGGCAAACGATGATATTAGAGTGGCCGCCGCTGGTATTAACGGGCGGGGTGGGGGACTCATCGGCAATTTCCATGATACTCCGGGAGTTAGAGTAGTGGCACTGTGCGATGTGGATAGAAATGTTTTAGACCGCGAAGTCAAAAAATTCAAAGGCCGCAATGAAAAAGTTAACGGCTACAACGATTATCGGCGGATGCTCAAAGACAGGTCGCTGGATATAGTCTGCATTGCAACGCCGGACCACTGGCACGTTCCTTTGGCGGCGCACTCGGTTGTTGCTGGAAAAGATGTATATGTCGAGAAGCCGCTGAGCCACACGATATCCGAAGGACGTTTGCTTGTCAATCTGGCACGCAAGCATAGAAGGATTGTCCAGCATGGCACCCAGTCCCGAAGTTATGAGAGTTTTATGGATGCTGTCGAGTATATACAGTCCGGCAAACTTGGTAAAATTCGAATGGCCAAGGCTATAAACAGCCAGTTGCGCGGCCCTATCGGCCGGGTGCCCGACAGCCAGACACCGCCCGGTGTTAATTATGACCTGTGGCTTGGTCCTGCGCCCAAACGCCCCTTCAATCGCAACCGGTACCACTATAATTGGCATTGGTTCTGGGACTACGGAACAGGTGATACCGGCAATGACGGCATCCACCAAATCGACATCGCAAGGTGGGGTCTGGGGGTTAAGCTCCCCGATGCTGTCTCCTGCAGCGGCGGGCAGTTATTCTACGATGACGACCACCAGACGCCGGACACACAGGTCGCTACCTTTGAATATGATGATGTGTATTTGATGTACGAAATGCGCCTCTGGTGCCCCTATTCACTCGAAGGCCACGACAACGGCAACATTTTCTACGGTGACAAGGGAACGGTATCGATTGGCAGGAAAGGCTGGCAGGTAACATTCAGGGACGGCAGTAAAGGGCCGGGCGGCCCGCGCGGGCGCGATACGCATACGTTAAATTTCATCGAGGCGGTGCGCAGCCGTAAAGCCGGCGACTTGTATGCTGATGTCGAGGTTGGACATCACTCCGCGACGCTCTGCCACATGGCTAATATAGCGATGCGGATTGGCCGGCGATTAAAATTCGATGCCGCCCGCGAACGATTCATAGACGATGCTCAGGCAAATGCATATCTTACGAAACAGTATCGTAAGGGTTACGAGCTGCCGGCACTGTGACCGAAAATAACCGGAAAACCGGCTCGGAAAAGCTCCTTGAGCGGCCTTTAGTAAATTCGCTGGTTTTTACTGCTGTATTTGCTGAAATAAATAGTTGCAAAATACGACGATTGGACTTATAGTTTTCAATCCCGTTTACTTTTTGAAAGGATTGATAAATGAAATATGATGTAGCTGATTTGTCTTTAGCGCCTGGTGGCAAGAAACGTATTCTCTGGGCGGATAATGATATGCCCGTGCTGGCGGCGATTCGCAAACGCTTTGATAAAAGTAAACCTTTGAAGGGTATGAATGTTTCGGCATGTCTGCATGTGACCGCAGAGACAGCGAATCTGGCCAGGACACTCAAGGTGGGCGGGGCAAATGTTGCTCTTTGTGCATCGAATCCGCTCAGCACGCAGGACGATGTGGCGGCTTCGCTGGTTAAGGACTTCAAAATAGCGACTTTTTCAATATGCGGCGAAAATCGGGCCACGTATTACAAACATATTAATGCTGCAATTGACCATAAGCCCGTTATTACATTCGATGACGGTGCTGATTTGGTGAACGAGTTACATACCCGCAGAAAAAAAGATGCTCCCAGGATTATTGCAAGTATGGAAGAGACCACTACCGGAGTTATTCGTTTGCGCGCGATGGCGAACGAAGGGAAGCTGAAATTTCCGGTTATTGCGGTAAATGACGCTGCGACCAAACATTTGTTCGACAATCGCTACGGCACGGGGCAATCGACCGTTGACGGTATCATTCGCGCTACCGATTTTCTGATGGCCGGCAAAAAGATTATCGTGGCGGGATACGGCTGGTGCGGACGCGGCTTCGCTATGCGCGCAAGAGGTATGGGAGCAATCGTTATCGTTACGGAAGTTGACGCGGTCAAGGCCCTTGAAGCGGCTATGGACGGTTTTGAAGTTATGCCAATGGCAAAGGCGGCAAAAGTCGGTGAGCTGTTTGTAACGCTTACAGGTAATAAACATGTTTTACGGGCCGAGCATTTCCGTGCCATGAAGGACAGGGCAGTTGTCGCCAACAGCGGACATTTCAATGTAGAGATAGATATACCGGCCTTAAAAAAGCTCAGCAGGAAGGTAATCCGTAATGTGCGCCATTGCGTTGATGAATATATCTTAAAGAATAACAAGCGAATTTATCTTCTGGCTGAAGGGCGATTAATTAACCTTGCCGCCGCAGAGGGACATCCGGCAAGCGTGATGGATATGAGCTTTGCTACGCAGGCGTTGCAGTCTGAATATGTGACAAAAAAACGAGGCAAACTTTCCGTTGCCGTGCACGATGTTCCGATAGAGATAGAGCAGCAGGTTAGCAAGCTCAAACTAAAGTCAATGTTTATTGATATTGACAAACTTACAGCCGAGCAGATTGCTTACCTTGCCAGCAGCGGTGAAGGGACGTAAACTCGTGCCCCGTCTCTCGTTGTTTGTGGTTCGGGTTTTTGGCCATACTAACGAGTTAGGACGAAGTGAGGTTTATGGATAGTAAAGAGACAGAGAAGACACCGATAGCGGTCTCGAAGTCTTTTATGGCTGTTGGCCCCACCCTGCATTACAGTCATAAGAATGTTCAAAGATGCTGGCTTCTTGCCGTTGTTGCCTTCGGTATGACTTGTTTTTTCTTCTCGAAGATTGCAACAGGCTCGTTTTGGTCCTTCGATATTCAAACGGTTACGAGACCGGCATTCTGGCATTTGGGCCAGACGGTCATAAGCGGAGTGAGTATATTCGAATACCCCTGGCAGATTGTTGTTTTAGGGCTGCTTATGGGGATTATGTCAATTGTTCCCGTCTTGATATCCCAGCTTATGAGCTTTGGCTTTAGCTTTATTTTGATATTGGCTGTGTTTTTCCTGGCTAATTTGCCGGGTTTTGCAATATGCTTATTGATTAGTTGTATTGCAGTTGCGTGCAGGCCTCTTCGTTTTCGCTCCCGTTTTGTTGCGATTGCTTTATGCACCGCACCACAGCTTCTTTACTGGGGTTACTTCGGCGGTGTCAGGGGAGTAGAACCTGTTAAATGGGGATTTTCTTTTGCACCCTGGATTTTTGCCTGGATCGATGCCCTAACCATAGCGGGATTTGTTCTCGGAATAGGCCACTTTACGCGTTATCGGCCGGGCCTGGTCTGGATATTCACTACCATTACACTCGTGTTGGCTGTTGTTGTGTTCGAAGTAACAATCGGCTTCGACGAATTAGACTATCAGCTTTATGTGGCCGAAAACAACCCGGAGCAAGTCAGTGAATTTCACGACCGAAGTATCACCGAAACACTCGACAGGACGACGAAAGATCCTCTTATCAAAAAATACCTGGAAGGTTTTTTCTATCCTGCCGACCCGATAGCGCTCCGCGCGGAGCTTAAAAGGGAAATCCAGATTAAATTAAGCTACGATAGTTGGCCAGGCTGGCTTACAGTGCCGCAGGAGCTGGAGTACCAGGCGAAAAGACAATGGCTCTTTGCCCAGTATGATTTGTTTATAAATAAACGTTCCAACAGCAATCGGATGCCGATAGCGCTTTACTGCAAAGCGCTTCTAAGCGAGTACGGTCCTGATATCAATGTGCTTGGGCAAAAGGAAGTTTTGCATTTTTACAGCGATTATCCGTACGAAAGGTCACGTGAATTATGGTATCGATTGTACAGTGAGTTCGGAAACAGTCCCGAATCAATAGAGGCCAGATGGCGGATTGCAAAACATTGGGCCGGTCAGGGCAAATTTGAGCAGGCCGACAAGCTTCTTCTCCAGGCCGAGACAATGCTGACGGCCGAAAGGTCGAAGCTGCTCGGAAAAGAACAACCATCGGAGGGGGCCATATTCGGCCTGTTTCGCCTTCCGGCTGACTCTGTGATGACACTGCCGAAGTTTGATGAATTGCAAAGAAGAATAGACCAGTTACGGCTGCTTATCGGCCCTGAGAATCGAACGGATGACCAGGGGGCGATCGGACGGCTGGCGGAGTTTGTCATGTTAAATTCATACGCTCCCGACTACTCGCAGCGCCTCGACAGATTACTGGAGCAAATGGAGGACAAAGACCGGCTTCGTGACAATATCCTGTTGGCTCAGGCAAAACTACTCCCGGACGAGCAGCTTCGGGCGGAAAAATTAAGCCGGCTGCATAAAGAATTTGGTAAAACTGATGGGGGGATGTTGGCATTGTACGAATTAGGACTTTTGAAGATTGGTTGGTATCAGGGTGAGTCAAATTCTCAGCAGAAGAAAAAGTATTTAGCGGATGCCAGGGCAACTTTGGAGAGCTTTATCAATATGTATCCGGCCAGTTTCTGTGCCGAACAAGTCAAAAAGAATCTGGATGGCCTGCCGAGTAATTGATGTTTTTTCTGCGGCTTTTTTATTATTTACCATCGAACTCAATAAACTGCTGTTTCAGGCGATTTGGGTTGACTTTTCTGTAGTTTTTGTTAATATAAAGTATGGCAGGAGGTATCTTCTTTGTGCTTTAATGGCCTTGAAACTGCTTTGAATTAAATCAGGGGCTTACATAACCTGAGGTTCAGTTAGATGGAAAGCTACAATTCATCAAGTAACCAAAATGCTCGGAAAATTCTGCTTGTTGGCGACATTAATAAGGCCTTCCTGGACGTCCGCAACGTGCGACAAGAGCGATATGAATTCTGCGTCAATATGATTGATGCGATAGATGCGGCGGCAAAGAAAGATTTTGCAGGAATCGGCGTTGTCATGGCCGGCACTTCGGCCAAATTAAGTTCCGCCTTAAGAGCGCTGCGAGAAAGCAGCGATGCGAAAATTGTTCTTCTGGCACAGATGTATGAAGAGCCGATAGCAATTCATCTGGTCGGCTCGGCCTGCAACTCGTGCCATGGGTATGGTACAACTGCGGCAGACGATTATTTGATTTGCCCTGTCCGGACGGACAGATTCTACGAATCCATTATGACCGGAAAAGCCCGCAGTGCGGAGCAGGCCGGCCTGTCTGTGCCTGTCGATGCAGTAATTGAAGAGAAAATCAAACACCTTGAAAGATTGGCTACCGAGGATGATTTGACCGGCCTGAAAAACAGGAGATATATCTGGGAATTTTCCCGGCAGATTATAGCCCGTGCCTCCAAAGAAAATGGACGAGTAACACTGCTTGTTTTTGATATCGATGACTTCAAGCATTACAATGATACTTACGGCCACTCTGTAGGTGACGAGGTCTTAAAACAGGCTGCTGTTTTAATGCAGCGTTGTTGCCGCAGCCATGATGTTGTCGGAAGAATCGGCGGCGACGAGTTTGCAGCTGTTTTCTGGGACCAGGGGCAGGCCAAATCGGTCGATGTGCCTGATGAGAGACGCTGGCGCCGGGCAGACCATCCTACCCAAGCAATCTCTATTGCAAAGCGCTTCGTAAAAGAGCTGGAAAATTCCGAGTTGACTCCGCTTGCCGGTTTAGGCCCGGCCGGCAAGGGTGTTCTCACCATAAGCGGCGGGCTTGCAACCTTTCCACGCGATGGCTCGACAATACAGGAGCTTTTCCAGCAGGCCGATAGCGCCCTGATGGAGGCAAAACGAAGCGGAAAAAACAGAATCTATCTCGTCGGCAAACCCCAAAGCGATATCGCAGACATAGATTAAGAGCTTGAAATAAAACTTAGCGTCTCAACATCGTCATTCCCGCGAAACCTGTCCTCGAATCAGATTGTCCAGCGGGTATCCCAAATCTGAAATCTGGAATTTGAAATTTACTCCTCAACCACAACCACATGAATCCCCCCTCGAAAACGCCATTAAACCACATGAGCCTTAAATCATCTTAAATTTTAATCACATTTTCTCGTGGACATTAGAAAGCATTTTCTTCTAACACTTTCAGCGCTTTTATCAAACTTTCCTTAGTCCTTCGCACACATGAGTTGTATTCTTTACCCTTCTTCGGTTCGAATCTTCCAACTTGTATCTTTCCGGCAGCGAAATTCGCTCTCTTCACCATTGCGAATGCACGCGATAATGACTCAATAGTTTTTTGGTTTAGGCTATATAATCTACCCGTACTCAGAACCGTCATCCAAGCAACTTCCGACATTGGAACAATGACACACCATTTCTGTTGCCTTTTATCTGCTGCTTTGAAATTTACATCCGAATTAGCTTCAAGAACCTCTTCTGCCACGTCCAGATTAAGTTTGATTTCAGACCGTATGGCTGTGAGCACCTTTTTCTTTTCGCCTCGATGCTTAGAGTATTCCGAAAGGGTAAAGGATACTGACGCACCTATTATTGCTCCGACAAATGCTGCTATTATCTCCATGACCTAATCCTTGTGTACCAAATTCTGTCAACTTAGATTACAGACCCAAGTGATATAATACTCAGATAGCCCAAAACCGTGACTCACAAAATGCTCTATAATCTCAATACAATTAATTTAAAAAGAGACTCAAAAGAAAGCAAATAGATGCTATGCTCGGGGCTAAAAGTTTGAGTACGCGCAGGAATAGACCCAGATATGTGATGCTTTTTGTGAATGGCCAGTAAGGCGGTCTAATCATCTCATCTTGATACTCTTTCTCCCATTTAGCTCGATTACTCGCTGCATCAGAGCAGCGAATGCGAAGAAGTTCTCCTATTATGTATGATACAATCAAATTCACTCCAAAAAACAATAGTATGATTATAATTGACGATTTCGACCAACCGTTACTTAAAATAGCGTTTGCATTGCCATGGACAGCCCAGTTTGCTGCAATAATTGCAAATGATAACTCAATACTCCGATTAGTCAGCATTCCCGTCCAAACTTTATAATACTCATTTACCTCTTTAAAGGGATCATCAATACTTTTGAATCTTGCCATTCCTCAAATTTCCTATTCTAGTGGCCTGGGCCTGGCTTCCATATGCAGACTTCTGGATAAGATGGTCTAAGCCCCAGAAGTTCGAGTACCTCGTCCTTTGTGTTTGTGCGATTAATTGTTCCGATGAGTCTTTCCATACCGGAATTAATGGCATTTCTGTATTGTGGATATGTCCGAAGCATATTCGCAAAGAATTTGCGCAAAGCCCTTTCCATCCGTGGATCTCTAAGTTCGTTTTTCCTGATGATTATCCGAAGTTCTGTATTAAGTGTTGTAATCAGGTCATGATTTCCCGCGTGCATGATTTGTCTGATGATAAGTGAAAAAAAGAGGGGCTTTTCACGTGGTTTTTTAACTTTTTCCAAAAGACCTTTCTTTTCGAGGGGTGTGCAAATCCGGTACACTTTTTTAGAGTCCAGACCGGTCTTTTGAGCAATCTCGGATGTGGTAAGTGGCTTAGGAGCTGAAACAACACATTGATATACTTTATCGGGTGGTGTTGCTATTTTGATAGGTGGTTTTTCTTTTTGTTTTTTCTTGGATTTCTTATCCGCCGCCATTGGTTTTCTCCTTATCTGTTAGAAAACCAATAATTGTATTATCTCGGCTAACTTCTAATTTTGAATATGCCTCTAAAACGTCTAAATATCACTTCTCTCTGCACCCGGACACTCCGCTTATCTTAAGCCCGCGCTCACATCAACAATAATCTCCTCACTACATATAGGGCGAACCTCAATACTCTCATGTTGATATAAATTTACGAAGAATTGCAAAAAAATTTCCCCTCAAAATGCTGCCTGCGGTTCGGCATTTGTTTTATTTACTGCGTCCCTAACAGTATGTCTGCTCTTATCTACCTGCCTATAAGGCAGCTCATGCCAGCCTCCGGCAACACAAATTCCTGTAATTAGGCATTGAAAATCGAGCAATTTTCGACAAAAAACGCTGGTAATTTTCAACAAATTTCAAAATTTCTAAAAAAATTTTAATCCTTTTCCTCATAAGCACTTAGACTCATTCACTCATCATAAAATCCCCGAATTTTCGTATCAAACGTGCAGGTACGTCTAATTATAGAGGGACTGTTTTTTCCCCTCCGACAAAACAAGGCAAATATATGAAACTTGAATCATTAAAAATGAAACCTCAATCGTTAAAAAAGCAGGTAAATAATAAAAAAGGCAGTAAAATCAAAGGAAAAATCACTAAAAGTTACATAACTTTTAGTGAAAACAAACCCAATTCACCAATTGTCCAAATGAACGCAAGCTTATTTATAACAATGAATTATACGATTTTTACCAGTCTGACGGGAGTTAAAAACAAACCCAAACAAACCCAATTCAAACCCAAAACAAAGCCAATTGTCGAAAAGCAAAAAATGAACGTAAATATCTATTATACAAAGGAATATAACAATATAACCGCCTTCAGGCGGAAAAAAACAAACCCAAAGCAAACCCAATTCAAACCCAATCAAGCTTGTCCTCGAATGTCGTTGTCGGGGGGCCAATTTCAAACGGGGGTGTCTGCTCATGGACAGCAGAAAGTACAAATTATATTTGACCTTGCCGTTGGGGTCTGATAGAATCCGGTGTGACACAGAAGTCATCTGTCATAAACGAAATAACGAGAAAGGGTTTGAAACATGTCTATGAGCAATTCTAAAAAAGTGTCCCTTGCAGTAGCGGCCACCGGTATGATGTCAGGTGTAGCTGATGCCGCCCGGAAAAAAGCAGTAAGTAAACTGATGGCCGGGATAAGGGACGATGATGCCAAAGTGCGAACAGAAGCCTGGCAGAGTGCCGGCCAGGTCGGTGCCCCGGCGGTAAAGCCTTTGGCAAGAGTAATGGCTAACAAAGAGCTTGAAGTTGCACGAGCGGCCAAGCGTGGTTTATGGAAGATAGTTCGCCACGCCGGCCGCCCCGGGGTCGGCAATATGAAAAGGATGGTTTCCGGCAGGCTGATTGAGTTACTGAGTGATGAGCAGCCGGTGCCTGTCCGCCGAGAAGTGTTGTGGATGCTTTCCGAGATAGGCGATAGAAATGCCGTCAAACCGATAGCCGCTTTATTGTCGGACAGAGAGCTGCGTGAGGATGCTCGAATGGTGCTGCAGCGGATACCGAACAAAGCGGCGCTTGCGGCACTAAGAGCGGGCTTAAAAGCTGCGCCTGATGACTTCAAGCTTAACATTGCACAGTCTTTGCGACAGCGCGGCGTGAAGGTTCGCGGACTTGACTGTGTAAAGCTGATACCAACGAAAAAGACAAACGTTAAGCCGTTGTAAGACAACAACGATTTTTTAGCGTTTTATTTCATAGCTGAAATAATGCAGAAAGGTAATAGAACGATGAAACGAACAAATAAAATCAACAGGCGTGAATTCCTGGCTGCTGCGGGAGCGGCTGTGAGCGTTCCGTATCTGGTTCCTTCAGGGGTGCTTGCGGCCTCGGGCCGGACCGGGGCGAACGAGCGGTTGACGATGGCCCATATCGGAGTCGGCGGAATGGGTGGATACCACCTGCGAGATATGGTTGCCAGACGCAACAGAGGCGAGGTGAACATCGCGGCAGTTTGTGACGCCGATGAAAAGCGGCTTGCCGGCGCGGTAAAAACAGCCGGTAAGGGTGTCGAACCATACCGCGATTACCGCTATATTCTCCATCGCAATGACATCGATGCGGTTGTTATTGCCACTCCGGACCACTGGCATGCTGTTCAAATGGTACATGCGGCCCAATGTGGCAAGCACGTTTATGTCGAAAAGCCCGCCTGCTGTACTATAGAGGAAGGCAAGGCGATGGTCGCCGCTGCAAAAAACAATAAAGTGTCGGTTCAGGTCGGTTCGCAGGGCCGCTCGCAGCCGGAAGCCTATATGGCACATAGATATCTGGTCAATGGAAATATCGGCCATATAGATAAGGTGACCTGCTTTCACTATAATAGTCCAGAGGACAAAAATCCTGTGCCTGACAGTGACCCACCGCCTGAATTAGACTGGGACTTATGGTTGGGCCCGCTGCGCTGGCGTCCTTACAATCAGAAGTACTGCCACGGCGTCTTCCGCTGGATAATGGAATCCGGTGGAGGCCAGATTCGTGACCGTGGTGCCCACGTTATGAGTTGTGCTATGTGGTGGATGGGTGCCGACGGTACCGGGCCTGTTACCATCGAGGCGACCGGTACATCACCGACCAAAGGCCTGTGGGACAGCGCCGTTACAATGGACGTTACATATACCTTCAAGAATCCTGACTGGGTCCTGACCTGGAATCAGCATACTGGTAATGCAGTACCGGCTGAAAAAAGGACCGGCAATGAGCCGGGTGGAAAAATCAGCCGGCCGGATTACGGGGCCGTCTATCATGGCAGTAAAGGCAAATTTGTGCACTGGGGTGGTGACGGTGGGACCTGGGTCGAGAAAAAGGCCCGCCAGTGGCAGCCGCCGGCCGGGGCAAAGGACGTCTATAAAAGTCCTGGACACAAAGAAGACTGGTTCAATGGAATCAAAACCGGCGCTAAAACCATTATGAACATTGAAGCAGCGGTTGGCGTTGCCAACCTGTGTGTTTTAGGTAATCTTTCCTATATTCTCGGTCGAAAGCTCGAATGGGACCAGGCAAAGCAGGAAATAGTTGGTGACCGCCAGGCGCAGCGAATGATGTACCGCCCCCAGCGTCACCCGTATCATCTGTAGCAAATAAAAGACGCAAGAATACGGTGTTATGTTTGGTCCTTTACAATTATTTCGGTAGGGCCGAGCAGTTTATAACGTATATTTCGCCAAACAATAGTTCTGCCGAAGGCTGAAGAAATAATATAAAACAGCAACAGTAATGACCACAGCCAGCAGGCAAGGAAGTCGGCAAGGCTGGCGGCCTTCAGTGCTTGACGTTCATGTTCGAGTAATTTTTCAGCGGTCCTTTGTCGGAGTATCGCGCGGCCCAGTTGATTAACGAAAAAGACAACAGGGACCGAGATAAAAAGGTCCAGATTCGGATGTTGAATCTTTGCCGCGTAGATTGCCAGGGCGGCCGCCCCCCATATTCCCAAAACCGAATATACGCTGCTGCACAATCCGAACCACCATGTTTTCGGGGCGTATATACGTGTTATCAGAAATTGTCTGCGGCTGAACTCAAAGAGTTTGCCCCATGTGGTTGATTCGTGCGAAGCCACAAGACAGGCGGGAACGAAAGCCACTTTCAGCCCGTCTTTTTTGACGGCCGTACTGAGTGATAAATCATCACTGAGCGCCTTTGACCAGATTTTGTCGATACCCAGGCGGCGAAAAACATCTACGCAAATAGCCATAGATCCGCCCCAGGCTTGATTGAAACGTGTATTGCCAAGCAGTTGGACGACCTTGGCGTTCACCGCCGACAGGGCCAGAGTGGCCAGATTGTTCTTTGTAGGTATGAACCAGCGGTAGCCGGTAGCTACGCCGTTCTTGGGTTGTCGCAGGGGATAAACCAGATGACTTAGCCAGTCACTGCGGACACAGGCATCGGAATCGGCAAAGGCGAGGACCTTGGTATCATCATCTATTCTTTCATAACAGTACAACAAATTATGAATTTTTTGACTGCAGGACCGGGTCTTACCCGCAATGAATATCTGCACGTCCTGTGCTTTCGAGGTCTGGCTGAGTCGGTTTTTCAGTTTATTTAACTCGCCGTATGCGGGGTCTGATTCATCTCCAACGACAAACCAGAGCAAATATTTTTTATAGTCCTGGTTGAAGAATGATGTTATGTTTTTTTGAAAATCTACGTCCAGACCTTTACAAGGTATAATCAGTACAACTCTCAATTCCTGCCATAAACGCTTTTTTTGATACTTTGCCTGTGCATAGCGATAATTATTATACGTCTGAAGTAAAAAGAGTAATTGTGAAAGAATTGCCACAAATGCTATATAGTAGTACCAATCCATTCTCGTCTCTTACAACATGTATAATTATCGATCTGGGCCTTACGAAATTGAAGCCAGCGGTACTAAGGAATCGATTAGCTGCTTAATAGTGTATGATTTTGCCAGGTCGATTGAAAGCAGGCAGCCGTGATTATGGTTCGAGGCGATGATTAACAAGTTGTCGCCGGCCTGGTTCCATCCCTGCTCTTGAGGCTGATGGCCGAGAATGAAAATATCAACGTCAAGCAGCCCGGCCATTTTATCAAGCATGTCCTGACTGTGTTTTCTTCCCCAAGTTAAAAGGTAAGCTGAGCCTGGTCTGACCACATCGTTAATTTTTAATTGTCTTTCCAGAATTTTCGGGTTGAATTTATTGACGGAACGGTCGTTTGGGAGCGAGTGCGATACCCATATTCTGTTGTCGCATCTGACGGCTAAAGGTTGTGAGAACAGAAATTGTCTAATCGCTAATGCGATATCATCACCGGCCTGTTGGAATTCCCGCTCTATGGCCTGACGCATGGCTCGGTTCATTTCTTTGCCGTCTTTCATCACTTCGCTGTTGTTTATAAAAGCAGTGTCGTGATTTCCCATAATAATATGAATCTGGTGCGGAAAGGTTAATTTATAGCGAATGGCATCAAACAATAATTTATATGATAAACAACCACCCTGTGAATCTTCAGGACCTCCATGTATAATCTCCTGTAGAATTATATGTCTTTCTGGATTGTTGGACAAATCGGCAAATGCAACTATTCTTTCGAAATTTCGCCGATGTCCGTGGATATCGCCGGTTATAATCAAGCTGCCTTCAGCGGGCAAATGAATCACATTGCCGCGTCGAAATTTATCTGCATTGAGGATTTCAATACCCTTGTTCAGTAAGTCAATTATTGTTTGAGGCATTATTATTTGAGGCGTTTTTGTTAGTTTTTATCTTGCCGCCGAATATGCTGTGTACCATCAAGTCCAGTCTTGACATAACCGTCATCATATTACGTGGACGCTGTACGGGGTCGTCTTCGATACAATCCATTACAAGTTTTGAAATTCCGACAGGTAACTGCTTTTTTAGCTCGTGCGGTGCTCTTCGCGGCTCAATAATGGGTAAGCCGAATTTGTTCTTTTTGGGTATCATGGTCGGGGCGTGCTTTCCGGTGAGCGCCCAGTACATTGTTGCCCCAAGATTAAAAATGTCTGTTTTCGGTCCGAGTGGTTTGCGCTTTACCTGCTCAGGCGCAATATAGTCCGGTGTGCCCTGGATTCTCGGCTTTACTGTTCCGATTTTACAACTCTGACCGAGGTCTATGATTTTGATAGAGCCGGCCTTGTTTATAAGAATGTTGTTGGGTTTTATATCGCAGTGAACAAAACCGTGCTGATGCATGGCATTAAGGCCGCTTGCTACCATCCTGAAAACCAGCAGAACATCGACTAAGCTCAAGGTGGCACAATCTTCGAGGTTCTTACCGTCAAAGTATTCCATAGCAAGGAGAATCTGTTTTACTTTAAACATACTGCGCATTTTTCTTAGTTCGAAACACTTTCGGACATAGGGATGGTCTATTCGATTAGCTACCTTATATTCGGTATCGACCTGCTCGAAGACTCTTGAGTCTTCCGGTCTTTCGAATATGACTCGTTTGAGGGCCACCTTAGTGCCGTCTTCTTCGTCGGTTGCCAAGTAGATTGTGCTGCGCGCACCGGTTCCGATGCGTTTTATTATGCTATAACCTCCTACGTCGAGTATATCTTTGCCCATATTATTAATGATGACCTAAAATATAAGGAACGACCCATTTTTAGTAAGATGCGCTAAAATGGCCTTATGTTCGGTCAAATCGGCCATTTAGCTGCAGAGCTGCTCCTGATATAGGATGTAAAACAGCCCCGTAATCTTACAGGTTCCTCTAAAAGTAACCTAAAAACCATCAAAATCACTTTTATATCGTACTATACACTAACCTACTTGAGTTTAGTAAAAGCGGAAGTATACAATAGAATCGGCTTTTTTTCCAGTTATTAGGGCAATTTTTCAAAATATCATACTGAAAAAATTGGCCATTCGGCTTGCTCTGGTTTGTTACTTGCAAACCCATCCTCCAGAAGCTCAACCTATATACATTAACGGTTATTAGCCGGGTGCTATATTACCATGATGTTTCATTATTTGCACACTAATTAAGGTTATTCGGTCCGAATATGGTCGGCGATATATCAGGATTTGTTGGACTTCAGTGTCAAAATTCGTTATAATTTGCAGAAAGTTTCCCTAAGAATGTGACTGAGGACATAGTAACATAAAAAACCGTTGTTTTCAACATAAGTTCGAAGAAGGAGGTTCAGATGTTATCGAAAGATAAAAGCCTGGTTTCAAGGCGCAGTTTGCTTGCAGGAAGCATGGCAGTGGCGGCTGCTTTAGCATCAGGAGCGGATGCGGCAGCCGGGAAACAGAAGAGGCAAGCAAGGACAAAAAGAAGGAGTCGGGTTCCAATCGGGCTCCAGCTCTATTCGGTGCGCAAAGAGTGCGAGCGTGACCTGCCCGGTGTAATAGCCGCTGTAGCTAAGATGGGCTATATAGGAGTCGAGTTTGCCGGATACTACAACCGTAGTGCCAAAGAGCTGCGCAAAATGCTCGATGACAATGGTCTTGTGTGTTGCGGCACCCATACCGGCCTCGATACGCTGCTCGGAGATAACCTGGCCCGTACCATAGAGTTTAATAAAACATTGGGAAACAAATACCTCATCGTCCCCGGTCTGCCCGGTAAGTACCGCGAATCGCATCAGGCCTGGCTCGATACGGCAAAGTTGTTCAATGAGCTGGCTGAGAAAGTCAAGCCGCATGGGATGCTGGTCGGTTATCACAATCACAGTACCGAATTCAAGGAAATGGATGGAGAGCTTCCCTGGGACACCTTCTACAGCAACACTAAGAAGGAAGTCATCATGCAGCTTGACGTGGGCAATGCGATTGGAGGCGGTGTGGATCCGCTGCCCTATCTCTATAAATATCCGGAGCGGGCGATCACCGTACATGTCAAAGAGCACAGCAAGACCAATCGCAAAGCACTTGTTGGCGAAGGCGATGTAAACTGGAAGGCTTTCTTCGCACTGTGCAAAGCGGTGGGCTCGACCGAGTGGTATATTGTCGAATATGAAAGTGATGCCTATCCGCCTCTTGAGTCCGTTGAGAGGTGTTTGAAGAACCTTCGCAGGCTGAAGCTTGTATAGAATCTCCGCCTGCAAAGACAAGGAAGAAGCCACGTCCTTTGAGATTTGAATTCAGTGCTAAAATCACCGAAAATTTATCCGGACTTCAGAGGTCGTGGTCTGCCCCGGCGGTATTGCGGAATCCAACACGAGAAATGCAATCGGCACCTTTCCGGAGGTCGCATTGTTCGAAAGCGACATTTTCCCCGTCGTCGACAACCAGTGCGGGCCGGTCGTCATTCTTCTCGAATCCGAAGCGACAGTTAAGAAAACGGACATTCCTGACGTGGCGTAGGTACCATGCGTACGCGGGAATGTTCCCTATGTGGTGCGGAGACCGCTCGTCGTTTTCTTCTGGGCTAAGTGAAGCCTCCGAAACAGGGTGCCCGCCTTTCGCTGTGATCCGGACATTCTTGAGCTCGATGTTCTCTATGGGACTTCCGGGCTTGCCCCAGATAACACAAGGCATTTCCCGGTTCTTGAAACAGGAGAAACAGTCAGTCGCTGTTATGTTCTCGAAGGTGACGTTCCGAATGGCGCCGCGTTTGTACGCACCTTCGGGCACACGGGCGACGTCAGAGACTTTCATGAAGATCGGCACGAATGTCTTTTCCATGGTAATGTCTTTGTAGTGGACACCATCGATAACACTGCCGTCGTTCGAGGTGATGCTTATGCCGGCTTTACCGGCACGCATAATCCGGATGTTCTCGAACCGGATGTTTTTGAACGAGCCTATGGTCTCCGTGCCGAATTGGAGAGTATTGCACCCGCTTGTGAGAAAGCAGTTTCTGATGTTTATGTTTTCGCTGGGTAGAGCTTTGCCGAGGGACAGATCGCTGCCAAGTTTAATGGCATCGTCACCGCCGGCCGGGTGGCCGTCTTCGTACCGTACGGCGTCGATATGGCAGTGAACAACCTGAACGTCTTTACACTGGGACAGGTTGAGCCCGTCCCGGCCGGTTTTAATGGTTACGTTGTCTATAAGCATATCTTCGCAACCTGTAGCCAGGATGGCGTAGTGACCTCCTTTTTGTATGTTCAGGTTTCGAATCTCGATGTTCCGGCAAAGCTTCAGAGCGATCGCTTTGTCTCCGGTTCCCTTCTTCACTGTGCTGCTTCGGGTCAGCGCTGCGCCATCGAGCGTGCCCGGCCCGAAAATTCTCATGTTTCTCAGGTTTTCACCCCATATCAATGATGCCTGCCAATGGTAATAAGCCGAATCCATAAGACCTTTGTCATTAGGATTCGGTTCCCAGGGATTCATCACTCCGGGCAGGGCCTTCAGGACAGCGCCCTTGTCAAGGGCAAGCGTGACGTTGCTTTTCAGCTTGATTGAGCCGGAACCGTAGATGCCCGTCGGAACGAAGACCGTACCGCCTCCCGCGGCGTTGCATGCATCGATAGCCTTGTTGATGGCCGGAGCATCGTTGGTTGTTCCGTCACCGACTGCACCGTAATGGCGAACGTTGAAGGTGCCGACCGATGCCAGGCTGGATGCGGTCAGCCTTGAGACGGCGTCCTCGCGTTTCCTGCCGGTATGCACCTCGAAACTGGCCGCCATTTTGTCCCGATCGCCCCGCGCTTCATCAACATAATCGGCGAGAACCTCGAGAGTGAACTGGAAGCGATGGCCGTCGATCTTGCCTTCGAGTCTTTTCCACAGTTCGACCATCTGTTCGGACAGAGCTACAGCTTCATCCATGTTGCCGTAAACATCCTCTATAAGTGTACGTCCTGTCGAGAGACGGTAGTCATGGCCCGCGAAGTTGAACGAGCTGAGATACTCTTCGCCTCGAAGAGTATCTCTATAGACTTCACGCAGACCCGGCGCGTATTGGTTCAGCATCCGCATTCGCAGTTTCGGTGCAGCCGGACCAATACCCTTCCTGTTGACAACGTGAGGAGTTTTGTTCTCGACCATGCCATCGTCGCCCCTGTCAATCCAGACTCCGCGATACCCGCGATAGGTATATAGTTTCCGCGTCACATCGTCGGCGATGAGCAGAATCGTCTTAATAGTGTCGACAACTTCTTCGTCGTCACCGAACGTCTGTTTAATCCACTCGGTGTATATTTCGTCCACGGTAAGATCGGGATTCCATGACAGACGTCCGAGTCCGTAATAATTGACCATATTGAGCGGACACTTTGTCCATGCGGGTGAAGGACTAATCATCGAAACACCCATGATGCAATCGACGTCGAACTTATTCAGACTGCCGGGCCCCTTTCGGTAATTGTCCTGTTCCAGCCACCACTTCCACTTCTCAACCCAGGAAACCGGCCAGCCTTTATCGATGACCAGCTCGCTTCCTGAAAGGTTTTTCTGTATTGCACCGTCGAGTGCCGGGATGGGTGCGGAAAAGTCCCAGTCCATGGGGCTTCCTTTAGGTATAATGACGACATTTTCACGGAAGTTACCGTCCTCGTGACCGAACAAATCGTAGGGGATAATGTTGCGATAGGGTTCGGGGGTATAGCGATAATTGCCGTACACGAAAGCCCGGACAAGACATTTGCCTCCGTAAGGTTTCAGTGTATCGGCGATGCGGTTGACCATCGGGGGCCGCGGGTCGCCGTTCTGTTTCTCCGATCCCATTTTCATCATATACCCGCCAAAATCAGGCACTCTTTCATAAAGCTGGTCGGCCGTCTCCTGCTCGAGCGCCAGCAGGTAGCTCGGGCTCCAATAGAGTTTCATGCCGTAATCCCTGAGAATCCCGGCGAGGATTTCCACCTCATCGAGATGTTCGAGAAAATTGTTACGGTAGCACCAGTTGACCTCGCTCGGACAGATAGCGTTCCAGCCGGCAGATGACATCATGCGCACCCAGTCGCGGATCAGCTTCGTATCTCCCGTACGTAATTCTTCCCAACTGTAGATAGAGTTATCTCTGCCGCCTCCGCGCCACTTGTCACCCAGGAAACCCCGAAAGTAGGCCCAGTGATCGACCATTCGGATGGGAATCTGAGGGTTCTCCAGGACATCGAGCCGGTGCGGATTCTGCCCCAACTGTATGCGCCGAATCAGGTCGAATGTACCAAAAATGACGCCTGCCGGAACATTTGCCGCAATGACCAATGTTGTGTCACTGCCGTCTTCCATCGCTTTAATGATGAATCCGTCATTTTTAATGCGATCCAGTTCCAGTTTGTCCGCTCTGTCGTGGATCCATCTCGACGTTTTGCCTGTTCCCAGGACAACTTTCGGACCGGAGATAAATTTTGCATCAACTGAGGGTTTAAAGTCGAACATGGATTCTACAGCATCGGTCAACTCCGCTGCCGCCGTCCGAACGGTTGAATTCGATCCTTCAGCGATAATGTGCTTTAGCAAATTCTCGCCGAGCCGCCCGGAGGGCCGATTGTATTGCAGCCATGCCCGGTAGAGGGTAGGGTCCCGCTCCTGGTACTTGTAAACGTCCATTTTCTTGTCGGTAGGATTCGTGTCTTGCCGGCCCGCATAAATGGATTTGGTCGAGTTGAATAACCTGAGCATATCCGCGTCGGTGAGCACCTTGTTGTAGATGCGAATGTTGTCAATGTACCCAACAAAACCTTCACCTATAACGATTTCCTTCAGGCCCTTACGTAAAAGCGGTTCCATCGCCGTGGTTGACAAATCGATGACGGAGATCAACTCGCCGTCCCGCCATCCGATGATCCTCTTGTTCTGATAATCGTAGGCGACGGCGAAATGGTGCCATTGAGAATCGCCGACAGCAGCCTTAACATGTGGATAGAAGGCCCACTCGCGCATATCATACTTTGGCCAGTCGTAATCCA
>CAZZAX010000068.1:0-30029 GCA_964653075.1 uncultured Pirellulales bacterium | reverse complement strand
ACTGTCCAGTCACGATTGGAAGTCAAGACAGAAGTCGCCTCGGATTTGCCGACAGCATTGTCGTAGGACATTGGCATCGACTGATTGCCGCTGTGGACAATAGTTTGCTCGGCAAAAGGAGGATCAAGATTACCGACAACAGAGCCGTTTACAGCCGGATTGTCGAATCCGTCGAGCCAGGCATTAAATATTCTGTTACTCCCCGGTTCATCCGGGTTAAGGTCGTTATAAAGCTCAAAATCGTCAACGATAAGGAAATTAGCCGTCGTAAAGCTCCAGACGTTGCCTTTCTGTATTGTACCATCGTCCTCGACCTCATCAATCCGCCAGTAGTAGGTTGTATCCCACTCGAGCTGTCCGGGCTCAAAGCTCTCAGAACCAAGATCCCTTGTGCCTTTGTATTCAGGCGAGCTGGTATCGGCGTTTTTCACAGCATCCGGGTCGGTGCCAAAATAGACCTCATGCGAAGCGGCCGCCTCGCCGGAACTCCAGCTAAGAATCGCCGTCTGTCTTGTATCCACAGCACTATTAGACGGATTTGGGGCACCCGCCCTGACCGGCGGCGAGAAAGCTGCTGCGGGGATTATGGCCTTGGGTTCACTGGCGCTCTCCCAGAGAAGGTGCGCCTCAGCATCTCCATCCTCGTTGAACCACTCCATCCGAATGCTGTACCGCTGTCCGCCAATAAGTTCGATAGGCTCGCCACGGGTATCAACGACCCTGTTTACCCACGCCCACTTGTCAACGACTAACTTCTCGTCAATCCACAGCCGCGATCCATCATTCGTACGTGTATAGAACGTATAAACTTCTGAGAAGGCAACCTGTACTTCGCCCCGCCAGCGTACCGAGAAGAAGTCTTCATTTACCACGTTTGGGTCCGGCGAGCCGGTACCGTAGTCAACATCAATCGATGTATCGGTCCGCTTCAGAACGGGCTGACCGCTTGGATCCATAGTGTTGAAGTATTCGCCTATAAGCCCACCACCCGGCGCGGTCGCGGTGAAACTCCAGACCTTGCCCCTGTGGACGGTCAGAACGTCAGAGCTGTCAACACGCCAGTAATAAGTCTTGCCCTGTTCGAGCTGGCCGGGCTCATAAGTAGTCGCGGTTATAGTAGCAGCGTCTGTAGCGCTATTGACATCCTCGAAGTTGTCACCGAAATACACATAGTATAGGGCCCCTCCCACTCCCGGATCCCAGGTCAGGCTCGTATCAGGTTCCACAAACAGTGATCCATCGGCAGGCACTGGATGCCAGGCGGTCTTGGGTCGAACGCTGAAGCTCCAAATGCTACCTTTCCAGGGGCTCTCAGGCTCGGTATCATTAACCTCATCTATTCGCCAATAGTAAGTCCTACCCGGCACAAGACCATCAGGAATTGCAAATCCAGGAAAACCCAGTGTAAAAGTAGTTGTGGCCTGTTTGCCCTGAAATGCGCCTTCAGCTCCGCTGTCCACGTCATCATAATTATCCGCGATGTATATCTGATGCGAAGTCGCGAGGTCACCCGGTGTCCAGGTCAGATTGACCCATGTGGAATCAATAATAACGCCGTCTGCAGGACTGGGCGCCAACGCCTGGGTTACCGTGCCCCCTGGGTTGTCCATTAACGCCTGAATATCATCGGCGCTCAGCGCACGGTCGTAAATGCGCACATCGTCCATCATCCCATCGTATGTTCTGCCCGTGTTGTTCAGGTCGTACGCTATCCGGAATTCTCCTCCGCTGGACGTGTTCATCTGTCTGGGAGTTCCGGTGGGATCGATTGGATCCAGTTTACCATCTACGTATAGTTTAATTTCACTTACGTCCGGTGAACCGTCATCTTCGAGCACCGCTGCAACGTGGTGCCACTGGCCATCCACCAGGTCGGTGGTGCCATACGTATTGCCCCGTCCACATTCAAGGCGAATGGAAGCAGGGCCGTTGTGAGTGCGCATGACCCACTTCGTTCCTTCCCCGCTTGGGCCCCAGGTAATGATGCTAGCCGAAGTTTTGGTGACATTGATCCATGCGGCGCTGGTTCGGGAATGCGTTCCCAGTATGCCTTCATAGCCAGGTACCGCGACGTGATTGCCTCCGCTGAACTGCAGGGCTGTCCCCTGGACTCCGGCTACCCAAACCGGATCGTTCACCAGCTCACCATGTAGATTGTTGCCGGATGAGTCGATTGCAACAGCGCCCGATCCCTCGTTAAGCCTCCACCAGCCAACAAGATTAGGATCGTTTGCGTTGGTTGTGTCCGTGAGAAGTATGCTCAAAATTAAAATAAAAGAAGATAAATAAACTAATTTCTTACACATAATATTCCTCCTTATAAATGTAGGTTGTCAATTGAAATGTAAAAATATCTTCATTGCAAAGCACAAAGTATCTATTTCAACTTTTTGCCTTGCATAACTCCTCCTCTATTAGGAAAACAACAGGAATTATGCTCATAAGAAAACCACAATCCACAGACGTCCCTTTGTTTTGTACGGACGCAAGCTTTACTAACATTATTTATACCAAATCATGCACTTTGTAGTCAAGGACAATCTCCACGATTGGTCATCGCCCCATACTTTTGCCAGGAACTTACTCACGGCCTATTCGATATTAACGCCTGTCATCTCTGAAGGTGCATATATTGTCAAAGCCGCCGTTCTTTACGGTTACACTCGTGCGGAGTAAACACTTCTTTCATATTTTCCTTAAAAAGCAGAAAAAAAATTATGGTCCGGTCATAAGCGGATACCATCGTCCACCAGCATATCAAATTCATCCAAATATATCCGTTTTCTAATAATTCGTGATTGGTCGGTCATTACTATATATAGTATATTGCCTAATTTCTCCATATAGTCCGATATTGCCGGGGCTGCCGTTAAAATGGGCTTTCTAAAAAAGTCCTTTTTTAATACTGTTACGGTTTATTTTGCTCCATATTAATGTAAATTTTTACCTTAACAAAAGTTAACCAGACGCCAAACTTTTCTAAAGTTTTCCGACCATTGTTGTCGATACCAGTATTAGCAGGTTATTTTGGGCCTCCTAATGGATTAAGGGGACACACAATATATAGTGGTTATAAGCTTTGAGGGGGGGAAAGGATTTTTTCTCCTCGAAGCTCGTCATGCAAGGTAGTCTGAATGTCCGATATCGATTCCAGCAGCCATGTTAAGGGCCAAAATCGCCAAATGGATACTGTCGACGATAACCTTGCTCCGGATAAGGATTTTATTATGGAGCAGATTCTTGAAAATTTAAACACAACTCCTATTGGCAAAGTGTTGAAAAAGATAGCTTCGTTGCCGGATGGAAGAAAAGAGAAAGTTCTTGATGTCCGACAGCAGCTTACAGAAGGCAAATACGAATTCAATGAATATCTGGATGTTGCTCTCGATAAGGTTCTTGAGGACCTTACCGCATAAATAGGTGGTGCTTCGCGCAAGACCTGATTTGGTATTCGAAGAGTAATTGAATCTCAAGAGGTGACTTCTTAACAGTGTGCCTGTGTTTGGTGTTACTGTCTTAGAGTGACCGATTTTGCTTTTTTACTGCAAAACGGATTTCTTTTTGCTACGAGACTATTTCAGGAACATCATCGTCCGGCTCATCCAGCTCGACAGGTTTGTAGCCGGGCTGCTTTGATTTTTCCAGCTCTTCTTTGAATGCGGCAGTAACTCTTTCCTGAATTCTTTTTCTACATTCGGCATTTATCGGATGTGCGATATCGGCGTGCAGCTTCATTCTGCCTTTGAAATCCTTTTTGGCCCGGTTGTCCTGGAGGGCCCCTCCGCAGTTATTACAGTACTTGGCTCTGAGATGGTTTTTACCTCCGCACTTTTCACAATGGTCACTCATTTTCCTGGACGGCATAGCGACAAAATAACCATTCGTACCTTCGATGATCTTAATGTCGCGAACCACAAACTCATTGTCCAACGTTATTGAGCAAAAAGCTTTTAGCCTGTCGTCCTTGTTGCTGACCAACTTGACTCTGACCTCAGTGATTTTCATTTTCTTTGCCTCACTAAAAAGTTTACCATCTATTGTTACTGGCGATAATGCTTTTGCAGCCAATTTTTTCAAGTTTGTGTTTGTATTGCCTGGCTATCTCTTCATCCCCGCTCTCAATGAGACAAAACATTGTCGAACCACTACCGCTCAGGCAGCAAGGCCCAATACCTAAAAATTCAATTTTTACTTTTAGCTCGGCAAGCATTTTTGCCAAACTAAACGCACTTTTCTCCAGCATATTTGCGCACATATTCACGACTAAATCAATCCTGTTTTTCTTCATATAGCCGTTTATTTGACTACTCAGCTTATCATAGAGGAATTTATTGTGCTTATAATGAGCGTAAACCTTTTTGGTAGAAACACTTACGTCCGGAAGTGCCAGGAAAGCCAGAAAGTTAAAATTTTCTTCTAATTTTTTAATTTTTTCGCCTTTTCCCGTACAAAATGCCAGCGGCCCATTCAAAAAGAAAGCTACATCGCTGCCGAGCTGTGACGCCGGTTTGGCAAGCCGTTTATTTGGAAGTTGTATATCAAGGTATTTGTTAAGCCCCATAAGAGTTGCCGCCGCGTCGCTGCTGGCCGAGCCGAGTCCCGAACCGGCGGGAATATTTTTGGTCAGTGTGATTTTGATATCTGTCTTCAAACCGTAATTATTAAGCAGTAGTTCAGCCGCCCGATAGACAAGATTTTCTCTTCCCGCCGGTGCCCAGTGCGGTCCCCGGCAGACAAGTTCGATGCCGGCCTTTTGTCCCGGCTCGATGAGGATTTCATCGTACCAGGTGACCTTGGCCATAATCGTTTCCAGTTCGTGGAATCCATCGGCACGCTGCCCGGCTACAAGCAGACTTAAATTGATTTTGGCGGGCGCTCTTACCAGTAATCCCTCGCCGACGCTTTCAAATTGTTCTTTGTCATTCATAGTCGCTCATCGGGATTATAGCTGTTCCGGCGCATTTTTCAATAGTGTCAAACAGTAAAAGCACAAAGGAGCATACAGTTACGACTATGTATGAGAATGAGGATAAAAAAAGTTTAGCTGTTCTAAAACCTCCAGAGAAGCCGCATAGCAATCGCATCAGCCGAGCTGGTATGCTGATATTCGATACTGTAGAAAATATCCTTTGCAGTTTTAATCCGGGCACCGATATACACACCAGGCTCTGAGACCTGGTCTATTTCATACGAGCTGTCCAAATCGTATCTAAACTGCGGTACACCCGTCGTCGAGGCACTACCTTTGAGATCGAGCGTGCCATCCATCAAGTGGAAAAATCCTCCCCCGTAAAGCGAAATACCTTCGCTCAGCTCGTATGTTGGTCCTATCGAAATTTGTATCTCATGCATACTCAGTCTGCCCGACATTAAAAGTGGATATGGTGTACCGCCCACCACAGTCGTCAAAGGCAGCGAATCAAACTCGGACTGCGCCCAACTGTATTGAGCCATCGCACTTAATTGAAGAGCATCTTTTTTGTAGAAGGTTAAGCCTGTACGCAAACCAAAGCTAAAATGCGTATCTCCGTCATCTCTCCAATCGGCGTCCGCCGCACCCAGACGCAGGAACGCCTCCAGGTTATCGGTAATACCATAGCCGAGATTGGCATAAGCCTTCTGCACTTCGACGCCGTCAAGATTAAGACGCTGTTGTTCTGACTGGATGCCAATCAGACTTCCAATGGTAACGTTATAAATCGCTAAATTGCTTTTGCCTTTTGCTTTGAAATCAATATCGCTGATGGAATAATCCACCCCGATACCGAACTGCCCCTCTTTGAGCTTGTCTGAAGCAGAGCCCAACGGATCCAAAGCGAAACCGGCTGAACAGCAAAAGCACAATACAATAATTGCACCGGTTAATTGTGGTTTTCTCGCCTGAATAATCCCCCCCTGAAAATATGCAGATATAAACCTCCCGATTAATTAAAAGCCATTATACAATATTAATCACATTTTGTCAAGAGATATTTCATCGTCCCACAACAAATGCTCTGCCATAAGACTTGTATTTACAAATACTTACAAGTGAGCATCATCTGCATAACGGCAATTGAATAGTTCGCCCCCTTTGCGTGCCAAAATGACTTTTTAATTGAGAATATACGTTCTTAAGTGTAGCATTTGACATTAATTCGCGGAGTTTATTCTTAAGCGCTGCGATAGGCTCAGAATGATTTTTTTAGGAATATCAAACAAGGAACGTTGAATTAAGAAACTGAGATTACCCCGGCGTGCAAAGCAGGCCCTGTGATAAGAATGACTTATGTTGATCTATGGATGGAAAGGAAATTGAAATGAGAAAGAGTAAAAGCAAAGCCGAACAGATGCATGTTCCAAAAAAGAATCGGCAGCTCTTTGAGCAAATTGTGGAATTGATAGATGCATTCTGCGATGCCCACCTCAATGAGAACTATAAGGAGCTTTGTGAGCACATGGCAGGTGTAATTTGCCGAACACATTTACCACTGAGCAGAAGTAGTCCGGCCGCCTGGGCGGCCGGCATAGTTCACGCCGTCGGCTGGGTCAATTTTTTGCACGACCCCAAACAAAGCCCCCATATGACATCGGCACAACTGGCAGAGGGATTCGGCGTCTCACAAGGGTCAATGACGGAGAAATCAAAAAGCATCCGTGATGAGCTTGACCTGATGCCGCTTGATCCGGACTGGTGCCTGCCGGAATTGCTTGTGGATAATCCATTGGTCTGGATGCTTGATGTTGACGGATTGGTGATGGATATCCGCATGGCCCCAAGGGATGTACAGGAAGAGGCATATGAAATGGGACTGATACCTTTTATTCCTGCCGACAAGCAGCAGCCGGAACCCGAAGCCGGTCCAGGGATACAAATCATAGAATTTCCTTCCAAGAAGAAGACTTCCGGACCGAAATCACCTATGAAGCTAAAAGACAATGTACCTAATCTATTCGAGGAATTAGAAGAATAAAGAATATCAAATAAAGGACATTGAATGGCCAATGATGAAGCAATAATTGATAAAACGCCTGACGAGCAACATGTAACAAACAACAAAGCCGTTGCCTGGTGGCACTGGCACAGGCGGTTGTATGACTGGGTCGTTCACTGGGCCGATACCCGCTACGGGATGACAGCGCTTATTGCGCTTGCCCTGACCGAGCCTGTATGCGTTCCGATTCCTGCCGATGTTCTGGTAATAGGGCTTTGCCTCGGTAAGCCGAAGCGTTCACTAAGATACGGCCTGACCTGCGCTTTCTTTTCCGTCCTCGGAGGAACAATTGCCTTTTCTCTCGGTCTGGCTATCGGGCCGGAACGAATTGTGGATTTGTTCGGCAGTATCGGCCTTGGCGCAAAAGCGCAGCTCGCTCTCGACCTTTACACAAAATACGATTTCTGGGCCATCGCAATTTCTGCCCTGACGCCGGTGCCCTATATGATTTTCAGTTGGGTCGGAGGGATGGCGGAAGTTTCTCTGCTGAAATTCGTAACGATAAGCATCGTATTCCGCACGATGAGATTTGGTGGGGAGGCGTTACTGTTCTATTTCCTTGGTGAAAAAGCACGGCGATTAATAGAAAAATATTTCAACATTGCCACGGTTGTTGTTATTATATTGCTGGCAGTTGTGGTTTATCTGATAAAGCTTTTGGGCCGGATGTTCTGAAGGTTAAAAAAATGAATGATACTCAAAAACAAACACTTTTGAAAGTCGCCCGCGATACCGTCGAGGCAATCGTCAAAGGAAAACCGACTGAGGTTTCCCAATCGAATGACCCTGAATTGAACGCCCACTGCGGATGCTTTGTAACATTGAAAAACCATGGCCGTCTGCGGGGCTGTATAGGCAACTTCATCTCGGACAGCCCCCTGATTCAATTAGTGGCTGAAATGGCAAAGGCCTCAGCCACCAGTGACCCGCGTTTTTTCGCCGACCGGATAAGCGCCGGGGAATTAGACCAACTGGATGTCGAGATATCGGTTCTCTCGCCGTTGCAGAAGACAAGTGAACCATTAAGTCTGCAACTTGGTGTTGACGGCATATATATAAAAAAAGGACATGTTTCTGGCTGCTTCCTTCCTCAGGTTGCCACTGAGACCGGCTGGAGCAAAGAGGAATTTCTTTCGTATTGTTGTTCACATAAAGCGGGCCTTGCGCCAGATGCCTGGAAGGACCCGGACACCGAAGTCTATTTGTTCACTGCTGATGTATTCGGGGCGGATTTCAAAGATATATAGCTCGCCGCTTTCGTTACTTGTCCATTTCGTTACCCACTACATAGCCGCCGCCGGCCCCTATCAGCCCTCCAACTACCGCTCCTCCGCCCCCGCCTGCTATAGCTCCTATCAATACACCGCCGGCCCCCCCAATAGCGGCACCCGTCTGGGCGTTATTTGCGCAGCCGTTTATAAGCGGTAAACAGACGCATAGAATTATTAACGCAAGGACTATCACTAACCTGATTTTCATCTTAGGCCTCCATCTTGAACAATAATCCGGATTTCCCATATACAACAGCAATCAAAACTGTAAAGCCTCCAAGCCCAATTATATTACCAAATCCATCGCTAAATAGCAATGACTTTTGACCTTTATCTTTCAGTTATCCGATAACTATCGGCATAACTCAACTCAAAAAGATTTCCTATCTGTATAACTGGGCCTGTCACGAGCTTAAAGGAAAAATGCTGAATGTGTGGACAAAATATAATGGATTTCATATCATTTGCAGCCGATGTTAAAAATAATATGGAGTTCAGGTTTTTGTAAGTATGTTTCTTAGATTTGGCTTTATCCCGGCAGTGCAGTCAATTGCCGGTGTTAATACAGTTGCTGGTCTTCGGAGGAAGGGTTGGAGTGAGGAAGTTCTCGCTGATTTGTATAGTCATTGTTAGTCTGGCCGGATGTGCCGGAACCGATAATATCGAGATTAAGGGTATTAATACTCTGCTATTCGATATCGGTGCAGGAATGGCGGCGTATCTGCAGAGCCAGGATCCGCCTGACCTTAAATCCGTCGAACTCTGGAATAATAGTTACGGGCCGGGGCTGAAATTGACTACCATACACTACGAGATTTTCACAACGCTCCTGGAGCCTTTCGTGCTTAGAGGTATCAGCAGTTTTATTGAGTCGGCCTATCGGGCCTATAATAGTCAGTTACCCGAATCCATCGAAATAAAATCCAAATTTACCATTTATCTTTTTGCCGACCGCCGTCAATGGGAGGATTTCACGAAGAGCTTCGCGGACGACCAGGCGGAAATGTTTTGCAAAATAAAGGCCGGTGCGTATTATCATAAGGGTGCCTGCGTGGTATATGATATCGGCCTGGAGCGAACTTTTTCGGCTCTGGGGCACGAAGGATGGCATCAGTTTAACGGCAGATGCTTTAAGTTTCGACTGCCGAGCTGGCTTGATGAAGGCGTGGCAATGCTGTTCGAAACCCATGGAAGCCACGGCGAGCTGTTTTACTTCGAGCCGACAGAGAACACGTATCGACTGGACGGGCTTAAAAGAACGCTGACTAAAAACAAAATGATACCGCTCAAAGAATTGATAGCAATGAATCCCGGCGATGTGCTTGCCACCGACCAGACTAAAGCTGTTATGGCCTTTTACAGCCAGTCATACGCATTAGTGAGATTTTTACAGGAAGCCGGTTACGGCAGATGGCGGGGCGTCTATCGCCGGTTGCTCCTCGACGGCTTAACAGGAGATTGGGCGCTCGACGAGGTTAACAAAAGAATAGCAACAGACAGAAACGTCCCAAAAACCGTCCTGTGGAATCGAATTGTCGGCCGGGGATTATTCGAAGATTATGTCGGTGATGATTTTGAGCAAATCGAGAAAGAGTATCTTGCCTTCTGCAGGCAAATAATTAACCCCTTGGGGGTCAATACCCAATACTAAACAGCCGGGACTAAATATTTATGTCCGAACAAACCCAATACTCCTTTATTCTCGCATCGGCTTCACCGCGGCGAAAAAAGTTATTAACCGAAGCCGGATATAAATTCACCGTAGTCAGGCCGGATATCGATGAGTCGGCCTTTCCCGTTAAAGGTATCAAAGCCTGTGAATATGCCAAACTACTAGCTCTGGCCAAGGCAAAAAATATCGCTGAAAAACATCCCGACTGTATTGTCGTCGCAGCAGATACCATCGCTGACTTCGAGGGGGAAGTCATAGGCAAGCCGGCCGACCAGACCCAAGCCGGGCAGATTACCGAAAAGCTCTTCAGCAAACCTCATAAAGTGATTACCGGTATTGCAATTGTCAGATTATGCGACGGCATCGAAATAAACCGAAGTGATACAACGACCGTTTATCCGAAAAAACTGACCGCCGAGCAGATTGCCGAACACATCGAAAGCAACGCCTGGCGCGACAAGTCAGGTGCTTATGCGATACAGGAAAACGGCGATGAATTTATCGAAAGAATCGAAGGCAGCCTGACAAATGTAATGGGTCTGCCGATGGAACTTTTCGAACGGCTGCTTAAAAGACTTATCGAACAGGACAAACCATCCAAATAAGGTGAGAAATAAAAAAGTAGATCGAAGGATTGAGATTTTAAAATGCTTCAATTCCGCACATGACAAGGTTTTGAGGTTGTTGCATTCGTCTTTGGCGGACTAATAAAGGCCAGGCTTATGGGGCTTACCAGGCGAAGTGACAGTTATAGTGCCGGAGGAAAAGGCCTATCGAGCGCATTGCAAATATAGCGATAACCTGAACAGCCAAGTTCATTGCCAGATGAGCCGCCGTAGTTAGCAGGCGGGCATGGGTATATTGAGTTGTCCGCGTTTCGAGAAGCGCAGCAGCGATAAGCAAAAGCACCGTTACAGAATAAGGGCCAAAAGCCTTGAATACCGGGCCAAGAAAATAATCGGGCCTGAACATAGTAAAAGTCTGGCCGACGGATGTAGTTAATATTGCTATCGGGAACAGGAACAAACCAAAGATGAAAAGAACATGTAATAGACCAAATTCTGAATGAAGGATATCGTCGTACGACAAGCCCTGTTCTTTCAGCATAAAGAACCTGATGATACACGGCAGCTGGACCACGGCCATAGTAATCGAAAAAAGAAAAAGCGGCTTGACGATATACCACAAAAAGGTAATGCTTGTCCCGAGGTAAATTTCTGGCAGCTTATCTATCTCGAAAGCCGTCTCGTAAATGATGTTGAGATAAAAACCGAACAGCCAGCCCCACACAGCATAGTGTGTTACGAATCCGCAACAGCACGAACCATGGGTAAAGAATTTGAAGCACACCACGGCAACAACAAAAACAAGTGACGTAGCATTTGCCGAGTCGAAAAACAGCTTCCAGTTATCAACGAACACGGCGCGGTAAAAACCCGGCAGCGGCTCGCCTTTTTCCTTGGGCAGCTCGACTTTCTTCGGCTTTTTGTAATTTTCGGAAGGGATTATAAAAAGCTGCCCGCAGTTAGTACATCTTGCGCGTCTTCCGGCGTGCTTTTCGGGAAAACCGATTATATCATTGCATCTGGGACAAAAAAACTGGATTGTCATCTGAAATCTTATTGCATCTTATTTCTCATCCGATGCGCATCAAAAAAAGCTCAGCAATTTCAAACACGCTGCATGGCATCAGTAAAGCATTTGAGGTCATTGGCCCACTTTTTGGCCTCCAGAAGGTCGATCTTGTCCGCTTTTACGAGCGTCGCCAAATGCCTTTCCAACGTCATCATTTTTTCATCGGGTCTGTTCCGGGTCTTTGTCTGCAGTTGTGAGTAAATCTGCTCTACTTTGCCTGTTCGTATAAGATTGGCACAGGCGTAGTTGTTGTTGAGAATTTCCATCGCTACGATTCTGCCGGTTCCGTCCTTTTTGGGCACAAGCTTCTGGCTCACAATATAAGCAAGCCCCAGTGACATCTGGTTGCGAACCTCGGACTGTCTTCCCGATGGGAAGTAGTCCAATATTCTTGTTATAGTACCGGTCGCATCTCTTGTATGCAGTGTGGAAAAAACAAGGTGGCCCGTCTCAGCGGCCATAAGGGTCATTGATATCGTCTCGGCGTCGCGCATCTCACCGACGAATATTATATCGGGGTCCTGACGCAGCATTTCCTTGAGACCCTCGGCAAAGGATTCGACGTCCCTTCCGAGTTCACGCTGGGAGGTGATTGAGTATCTCTGAGGGAAGATATATTCGATCGGGTCCTCGACGGACATAATCCGGCAGGCACTTTTTTCGCTGATTCGGTGTATCAATGAGGCGATTGTGGTGGATTTTCCCGCGCCTGTGATACCGGTCATAAGAACAAGGCCGTGCCGTCGATTGATGATGTCTTTCCAGACGTCATTTGGAAAGCCGATGTCCTCAACCGGCGGTATATCCAGCGACAAGGCCCGGATTGCCCCGGCCAGGCCGTCGTTCTCCCTGAAGATGTTGATTCGAAACTGCAGTGACCCCAGTCGATAAGAGCAGTCAATACTGTACTTTTCGCGGAGTTTGCGCAATTTTTCGTTACTTAAAAGCGGATAGAGAAGCTGCTTGGCCATCTTGGGCGTAACTTCGGGGCCTTTAAGTTTAACAAGGTCACCGTCGATGCGATATGCAGGCGGGGCATCGACCTTGATATGCAAATCCGAGACCCGCATCGCACCGCGCTTTTCAAAGTATTTCAGCATATCGAGGATGCTTAGCTTGCCAAGCTCGGCAGTCTCGTAAACTTTTGTTGAAGCAGAATATTCGTCGGCCATTTGTGACTCCAATGGTATTAGTCGTTTGTCGGACGTATTTTGTCAATAACAAAAATCGAAAAATTCCTCTTTGTAGGAATTTGCGTAAGCCTGATAACAGTATATCATCCCGACTGCCCTTAAGCAAAAACCAAATTTTAATGCGAGATGCCCCCATATCCTTTTTGTGTGTAATCGGCTAAATAATGGACTGTGAGAGCCAATAATTATTCCGGCTTTGTTATGCGCATATGTTCATTTCACTATACGAAGCAGGCGGGAAGGCGGGCTTTGAGGGATTTTTTTGCACGGTGGAACCGAACACGGGCCATCTGAGGCGTCGTATGGGTCATTGAAGCTATCCGGTCATAGGGCAACTGCTCATAGTAACGAAGCCGAAGAACATCTTTGTGCTGATGGCTGAGCTGTTCGAGAACCTCCGAGACCTGCCGGAGGCTCTCGGCGTGAATCTGGGCGTCCAGGAGACTGTCGCTGCCCCCCTGCGCATCGTTTGCATGATACCGAAGCAGTGATACCCTACTACTGGAGCGAATCCGGCTCCGCCTGTGGTTATCCTGAATCTTGCTCCAGGCGATACGATACACCCACGGCCAGAACCTTCGAGACTCTCGCAGCGAAGCAACCTGCCGAACTACCGTAAGTAGTGTTTCCTGCAGAATATCCTCGGTAAGGTCGTGATTCAAAGTAGTGCGAAAGACAAATGGATACAGCCGCTCCCGGACGACAACAGCCAATTGCCCCATGCTTTTGCGGCAGCCTGAGCAAGCCCTGGAGAGTAACTGCTGGATGTACTTATCGTCCTTTTTCATTAATACGGCCCTCATTTATAAAAAGGCCGGTGGCTTGCCGAAAGTAACAGAAAATTTTCTCTTCGAAACAGGTTTTTTATTCCGTCCCGGCCTCCTCCGCTCCTTGAATATCCTTCTCGTCCTCCAGATCCTTCGCAGTATCCGCAGTATCCGCAATTAAGCCCTCATCGGCTCTTTCTGTCTTCTCTGCTTGTTCTTCTGGTTCTGTTTGTTCTGCCAGTCCTGCCCCGTCGAGGACCCGCCAGGCCGGCGGCGTAAGCTCCGGAACGAACCAGTCGCTTTTGCAGCGATGGCACCTGTCCATATCGGGCCTTCTCATCTTTCCGCAGTTTTGACAGGTCACTAAAGTTATCTTCGGCCTCGTAAGTCTGTATGTAATATAGGCCACAAAACCAAAGGCAAGCGTTCCGATTATCCAGTACAGTCTTGCATTGTCCGAAAGCCCGACAACAACCGCATTTTTACTTACCCGTGTCGCAAGCCAAATCGAAATTATTATCGAAGGAAATATCCAACATAAGGCTCCAAACAACCTTTCCACAAAATTTCCAATCCGTTCTCTACCCCACATTGCTACGAATGAATTGGGCAGTAAAAACAATCCTCTGTGGCCGGCGGCAGCCTCGAAGCTGTAAGCTGTGTAGTAAGAAGCAAGAGAAAGAACCGGCGGATGAAGGTTCTCAGCAAGATATTTACCTACAGTAATTGTAGACGCCCAGGAGGGTCTGAAGAACATTGCCTTGCTCGTAGGATAAGATAAAGTACGCTGCGCTTTCCGCTCTGTAAAACTGCTTTGAGCTTTTTTGATTACTCTTCCTTTTTCATCGATTACAGCCAATTCTAAAGCAGTTCCATTTCGAGAAAGACTCGCTGCGAACATTCCCAAATATTTCCTCTCAATTCTTGTGTGCGAAGGATCAATAGGTCCGGGTGGCTCTCCAAAACATACTTTTTTTATTTCCGAACCTTCTTCGAAGACATATTTTGTTGTCAAGGCCAGTGGCCAAACCTCATAGCCCAACAAATCCTGTGGCCCTGCAATCGGGCCTCTTGAGCCAAAGTAGGGCTCCGGTCTCGGCAGCCGGCCTGCGTACAAAGCACGTCCGTCGACTTGAACAAATTTAAGGCTTTCTTTATCGAGCAGGTAAATTAATCCTGATTTGTCAAGGACAAGCAGATACGGGCCTGCCTCAAGCCCAAAAAAATTCGGTATGACTGGCTTAAAAACGGCCCTGTTGTAAGCCATGTCGTTTTTATTCTTCTCAGCATCTCTAATTTGAGGAGGTGACCATCTCATACCAAAGGTTGCTTTACTCACTCTGCCTATCTGTATTGGTTCGTAAGGTCTGTTTTCCTTGCCGAGTTCAGGGCCTTTGGTTATTGTTCCTTTATTAAAATCAATTTTGAAAAAGCGCCGCAGTTTCTTGTCATATAATATTAACTCACGTGAATTTCTTTGTATCCTGTGAATCCAGCCGCGGTCAATAATAGGCTCGATAAATCGGCCGAGAGCTTTGACATCAGTTTGCGAAACTCCTTCCGGACCGACACAGACTTGTACCCTCTTCGCCCTTGTCCTTTTGTCAGGCATCTCTTGTACGTCAAGATAGCGGTAAACGAGCCGGCCCGACTTTTTATCAAAATACATATAATAATCGTCAGCCCCATAGAAATAAACGTTTGAGCAGCGCCCTCCCGGGACTCTCGCTTGAAAATAGTCGAAAATTCCAAGTGATAAAGGGGATACGAAATTCATATTTGCGGTCACTTGGGAATGAACAGCAACGTTAGGATCATTTTCATACTCATCCGGCACCAGGCCGGTTGGCGTTATAGAAACACTACTGACCTCACGAAGCATCCCATCAATGAGGGATGCCTCACAGGAAACCCGAATATAGAACAGCGGCAGGCTAAGAAATACCAGGACAATAAAGCCTGTAGCAAAAACTTTGACAGGATAGCTTATTATAGGCTTCATAATTATTTCCCTAAAGTGATGTTGTCATAAACGTATGCCAGGTGCGTATTAGAGAGGCGATAATAAACAGCACAAGTATCACCACGATATGCAGGCCAAATCCTTTTACAAGAATTAATGGGATGAAGATACAGGTCAATGCTATCCCCCCTAACGTAGGGGTAATCTTTCCCGAGGTCCAGCCTGTTTGTAAGCCGATACAATAGCAGGCAAATGCCATGAGAAATATCGTCGTGAATATTTCTAAAACCATACCGGGATAAATCAGGACAGGAGGAACGTAAATACGTAAACAAGTCACGGTCGTGACTGCCACGGGAACAAGCAAAGTCAGAATTACCAAAATCCCGGTGATAATCCTTGCAACCAATATCCGGCTTCTGCTGACCGCCAGTGTCGATAAAAATGCGGAGATTTTTCTGGTCCTGTCTAAATACATCTGGGAAGCGCCCAAACCACAGAAGCCGATTATGACAATAGCAATAATCGGCACTCCAATGCCTACGGAAAACATCTCTGAATCCACAGAATCGTAATCTCTTCTTTGAGAAGATTCATACTGGCTGATAATAGAAAGCGTGATAATGATAAAGATTGCCGATAAAACAGCCGCCCCTATGAAATATACGATATGGTCCCGAATTTCCCTTCTAATAAGTGTAAACATTTTCTTTATCTCCTGCTATCGGCTTTCAATCAGCTCCGGATTGGGCTTTGTGCATTCTATGAATATGTCCTCAAGGCTCATCGGAATCTCCGTGCAGCTTGAGGGCTTGAAAGTGTTAAGAACAATCTGCTTATGTCTGTTCCAGTTCGCAACGGTAATTACCATCTCACGGCCGTCGATTTGTCGATTTACAATCTCCTTCAGATAGAGATTTGACGGCGCGGCCTCCGGAAAGATTACGCGCAATTTTTTCACCCGCTCTTTAAGCTCTTCCAAAGGACAATCCACAACGAGTTTGCCTGCGGCAATTATCCCTATCCTGTCGGCGATTCGCTCGACATCACTGAGGATATGGGAGCTGAATAATATCGTTCGTCCCTGCCGCTGAATAAGGTCGATGGCAAGCTCGAGAAACTGCCGGCGGGCGATGGTATCGAGCCCTAATGTCGGGTCGTCGAAGATAAGCAGCTCCGGGTCTATCGCCAGAGCCAGGGCAAGGTTCAGTTGTGCCCGCATACCGATGGAAAGCTCTTTCACCCTGCGGTCGGTGGGCAGGCGGAATTTTTCTATCAGTTGCCCAAAAAACTTATCGTTCCAGTTCATAGAAAGACCTTTGCAGAGCTTTATAAGCCTGCCTACTTTATAGTTCTGGATAAGGTTGTGGCCTTCGGCTACGTATCCTATTCGGCTGTGCAGCTTCGCGGAAAGCTCGCTTGATTCGCTATCCAGAAGAAAAGTCCGTCCTCGCGTCGGCGGCTCCAGACCCAGAAGAATCCGAATAATCGTTGTTTTGCCGGCGCCGTTTCGCCCCAGCAGGCCGTAGATGCAGCCCTGTGGGACATTCAAATTAATGCCGTCCAGGACGCACCGGCCGTCGAAGTATTTGACAAGATTTTCAACTCTGATAACGTTCTGGTTCATTCGGTCACTCCTTCCCGGAAGGCAAATTGAATTTGATTACCGCGTTATTGAACCACTCCAACAGCGTTTGGCTGTCAATTTGCATATGATATGCATCAACCGCTATTCGCTCAAGTTCCTCAGAAATGAGTTTTTTTCTGACCGACCTGCTCAAATTACTGTCAAGATTCGCCACAAAAGCGCCCGCGCCGGCCTTGGTAACAATAATGCCCTGCTGCTCTAATTGCCGATAGGCCTTGGCTATCGTGTTGGGATTTAAGGCAATCTGCCCGGCCAGTTGCCTCACAGTGGGCAGCTTTTCATTTTTAATAATCCTGCCTAAGGCAATGTCCCGCTTGACCTGGTCTATTATCTGCTGGTAAACGGGCCTGTCTGATGCATTGTCTATACGAATCTGCATAAGTCACCATTAATATATGTACTATTTCAACTATTACAAATATAACACAAATTTGTCCTTTGTCAAGCGCCATCGAGAAAAAAATGAAAAAAATTTTATAAAAATTGAGCGCGAAAAAACCTCAATTTTCTTAGTTGGTTTTTTTGAAGGTTGGTGGACGCCAAACAACGAAAAACTACTCCGCAGCCACTTACAAAGCTACCCATCCATTGAACCTTTGCCGGGCCAAAGTGTGTTTTAGAATATTTTAGGACCGCAGGTCTTACAGTCCTGTGAGCTTTTCGTTGTTGTTTTAATAGGCACCCCGGATACTGCGGTTTGCCTTGGATAAAAACCATTACAGGGGATTTCCAGATTCCCGCCGCCTTTTATCTTCAAAACAACTACATCAGTGAAATGGCCCGCCCGCCCTTTTTGGGCCGGTGGTATTATATTCAGTTCAAGCTCATAACCATCGTCAAGCTTTTGTCTGCTCAAAAACTTTACAGTACCTTTTTTGGAGTACACTGATTCGAGTTCAAAACCTTCCTGATAGTTGTTTTGAACCCGAACTTTCCTTGTTATCACATTGTTCTCCCGAGCTTCGCGAACGACAATCGGACGCGGCGATACTTTGAATCTCGGTAAGGCATGAACACCTATGGAAACAATCTTGCATTCCGGATGAGTCAGTTCGATCTCGATACGCCCGTTCAAGGTTTGTTCCAGCCTGGCCATATCGACATTCGGCTGAAGAACAAAGCTCGTAGCCTTCACCGAAGGATTATAGTCGGCGGTGATAAAATTGGCGGTCGATTTGAAACTGCGTATTGAAAAAGGCTGATTATCAAGGCTCGCAAGAGTTATCTGAGGACAGCCGGCATTCTGATGCTTAAGTGAAAGACGCAATGATTTCGGTTCAACATTGACCTTTGTCACAATCCTGGCGTCAATATTCAGAACAACCCTCGGATTTCGCCTGTCGTTGCTGAGCACAAACAATTGTTTTTTCGTGTTGCCATATTGTAAATCAGCATAGTATCCCACTCTCAATGTGCCGCTTTCGCCCGGTGCATATTCAGCTTTGTCCAAAGAAAATGGTGTACAGCCGCAGACTTTAGTAACCTCGCCTATTCTTAGAACGCCGTCTCCGGTGTTGGTAAATCTGAACTCACAAAGATGTTGTGTTCCCGGGCCAACGTTGCCGAAATCATGTGTTACTTTTTCAAATGCAATTCTCGGTGCCGCTGTGACCGTCGGTGCCGCTGTGACCATGCGTTGTGGCGCCTGTTGGTTTATTGCCGCCCAGGTCTGCTGCCTGAACCAGTCGGGATTGAGAGTTCTCGGTGCCATGGCCTCTTCTTCACAGCCTGCCTGTAAAAATAAAGCACAACCCATCACAAGAATATTAAGAAAAGTCAAAGACAACCGGTTCGGCTTCATATTCTTATCTCCAAATCACATTTTGACGGGGCTTTCTGCTAATTGGTGAGAAGTTTCAACTTAAGCGTAAAAGAAAACCTCTGACAATCTGATTGTTCAGATGACCTCCTCACTGGCCCCATCGGGATTTTTCTAATTACATTATTATACCCGAATCGGCCCCAAAAGTCAAACCTTTTCACGGTCTTTTACAGCTTTTTTCAGCGCCCGAATCGGCTCTTTTTTCACGCTTTGGGCCTATAATAACCACCCCTGCGCCTGTTAATGAATACTCTTTAAACTCTCCGCGGGATTCTCAAAAAGACGAAAGCAGTGGCGATTTTACATGCAAACGGCGAAAGTTTCACTCATAACCAGACCATAAAGACAGGTGCAATCTTTTCTTGCTGATAACAAATTATCGGCCCTGGGAACCCTGCTACAGAGGGGTAGATTATTGTTTGTGAGGGATTGAATCGGTTTACCGGTCAATTCCGGTATTAAGGCCGAATTTTAAACAAACACAATGCCAAATATTTTTTAGGTCTTTGTCCTTGACGAGAGCAATTTTAAGTGATAATTGATAATTGATAATTGCCCCTTTTCCGGGGGGATGGTAATATTATCAGTTATAAGAACTGAATTAGGTTGAAGGTTGAAAGGAGGCCATTATGGCAAGGATAGTTCTTAGTGCAGTAATTATCGTCTTGTTGAGCGTATCGCTCGGATGCCGGCAAGCTGATAGTGGAAGAGGCCGGCTTATTTCGAGCCGAGGCACAACGGCCATCGGTGCCGGTCCGGTTAACCTCTCCCAGGAGGGCGAGACTGATATCGTCGAGCAGATTGCAATCAACAGGCGGGCATATCAGCAGGGACTGGAATTGCTGATAAGATATTACACAAAGACCGGCAACAATATGAAGCTTAATTGGGCAAAAGAGGAATTAACGTCCCTTGATTCTGTCCCGAAATACAAGTACATTATCGAAGCTGAAATCCTCGACGCGAATTTGAGAGCCAGCACCTCGATCCCGGAAGCAGACGACCTGTTTAGGGACGCCCTGAGACTTGAAGACGAAGCCCGGGTATTACTCATCGGCAAAAATGACGACAAATTACGCCAGGCGCTGGATAAATACGACCGGCTGATAAGGAGTTATCCTACCAGTGACAAAATTGACGATGCTGCGTTTAATGCCGGTGTAATTTACGAACGCTTTCAGGATTACTCAATAGCTCTTCTGTACTTCAAAAGAGCATATCAGTGGGACCCGGAAACACCTAATCCCGCCAGGTTCAGATCGGCGCGTATTCTGGATAAACGCCTGCACCGCAACGCCGAAGCTCTGGAGCTTTATCGCGAAGCCGTCAACACCGAAGGAAAATATGGAAAACACAGAATATGGGTAGAGTATGCAGAAGAGCGAATACGGGCGCTGTATAAAATAGAGGGTGAAAATAACTGATGTTGACAAAAGTTTGAGGTAAAGACTTTATAATTAGCAGCTCGGGCCTGGTTGATATCAGGCCCATTTTTTTATGTAATAACTCTGACTGACCGATTCTCCGTGCCGGTCCTGAAAAAGCGGCAGTCCGGACTATTGACATGGTTTTGGATTCCTGTCCCTTAGACCCTGCTCAGGTCAGGCTTCACAGGAACGACAGGTTGCTTAATGTTATCGGAATTCGAAAAAAAGGTGGTCGGTTTTATCAAAGCGAATGAGCTTTTCGGCTCCGCGGATAAAGTTTTATTGGCAGTTTCCGGCGGAGCGGATTCAACGGCACTTCTATATGCAATCTCGTCGCTACGCAGCAGGAACATTTTCAAGTCCGAGCTTCACTGTGCTCATATAAACCATCAGTTGAGAGCGGCCCGGGCGGATTCGGACGAAGATTTTGTCAAAACACAGGCCGCCAAACTTAAGCTGGCAATAACCGCCAGGCGAGTAGATGTGCGCAGGTTTGCCGTTGGCGAAAAGCTGTCTATTGAGACGGCCGCCCGGCAACTGCGGATAAAAAATCTTATCGAGATTGCGCAGGCCAACAACTGCAGGGCAATAGCGACCGCACATCAAAAAAACGACAACGCCGAAACCGTCTTGCAGCGGCTGAGCAGGGGAACGGGCTATCGCGGACTCGGGGGTATTTGGCCGATGCGCATTTTTAATGATGAATTCAAATTTGTACGGCCATTGCTGTGTGTCGATAGAGTTCAAATCATTGAATATCTTCAGCAACGGAACCTGAAATGGCAGCAGGACCATACGAATGCCGATTGCACATACAGAAGAAACTACATCCGTCACCGGCTGCTTCCCGAGCTGCAACAAGACTGCACCGGCTCACTCATCGAGCAATTATCCGAGCTGTCCGAATCAGCTCGCAGGTTCTATAAGCTCCTGTGCCGCCGTGCGAATGAGGTTTGGCCGAAAGCCGCTGAATGCGCCGGCGAAAAGGTAACGCTGGATTCAAAAATGCTCTTGGCTCAACCGCAACCGGTGATAGTCGAGCTTCTTCGGCGGGGCTTGACGGCCCTCGGCTGTGGCGAGAGAAATTTAACTCAATATCACTACGAAAGGATATTACAATTCGCCCGGCAAAACACCGGCGGCAAAAAAATAGATTTGCCGGGCGAGTGTGTGGTTACCGCCGAATATGGAAATTTGATTTTCTCCCGGCCTGAAAAAAAATCTCTTCCCACCGAGCTTATTGACAAGAGTATCAAGCTGGACATTCCCGGGCAAACAAGATTCGGCGGGTATTCGATAGTGGCATCTCTTTTTCAGACTAATGAGGAGGAATTTGCAAAATTCAAGGTGGAAAAAAACAGTTTCGTTGAGTGGTTTGATTTTAATAAGATAAAAACTCCGCTGCTTATCCGCTTTCGCAAGGCCGGTGACAGGTTTGTTCCTCTGGGTCTGGACAAGGACAAAAAGGTGGGCAAGTTCCTTACTGCTGCGCAGGTTCCACGACAGGTACGTCAAAAAATTCTTATCGTCGCTGACAGTGAAAAGATAATCTGGCTTTGGCCGATACGAACGTCCGGGCAGGCTAAAGTTACCGGCACCACTCGAAAAATCCTTCAACTGCGAATAACCGATATGCCAAAAACCTCAAAAAAGAACGAGAGGAAACAAGTATGAAAATATTGAATTTCTCACGTCGTAACTTTCTAAAGGCCTTGTCTCTGGGCGTAACCACACTAACCGCAAATGGCTGTACCGGCTTCACCCGGCTGACCGGCGGTAAGGCATCCGGAGAAAAACCGAACATCATTTTCATCCTGGCCGATGACCTGGGCTGGGCCGAGCTGGGCTGTTACGGCAACAAGTTCAACGAAACTCCCAATCTCGACAAGCTGGCAAGCCAGGGCATGAGTTTTACAAAGGCCTACGCAGCGGCCCCGGTCTGTTCGCCATACCGGGCGGCCTTGATGACGGGACAATATCCGGCAAGAATCGGCATTACCGACTACCTCCGGCCAAACGACGACAAACATCTTTCTACAGATTATGTTACTATAGCCGAGATGCTCAGTCAAACCGGCTACTCCACAGGCATCATCGGCAAGTGGCATCTCACCGGCTACGCCAACCATGGCGCCAAAGAAATAAGCCCCGACCTTCAGGGTTTTGACGAAGTAATAGTCTCGGAAAATCGAGGCATCGGCGGCGGAAGCTACTTTCATCCATACCACTTCAACCGCGAAATCCAAAAACGTCTGCCCGGCAGGGAATATCTGGTTGACCGCTGCAACCTTGAAGCGGTAGAGTTTATCGCCCGGCACAAAGACACGCCGTTTTTTCTCTACCTGAGTCACTACGCCGTCCATACCAGATTGCTCGGTAAAGATGAGCTGGTTGCTAAATACGAAAACAAACCCGGCGCAGGCAAAGGAAACAGGGCCCGGCTGAACAACCCGCATCTGGCCGCACAGCTTGAGAGCATCGACGAAGGCCTCGGAATAATTATGAACAAGCTCGATGAATTGGGAATAGCAGACAATACCGTCTTGATTTTCACCGGTGACAACGGCGGCGAAGACCGCGTAACTTCCAACGCCCCATTGAGGGCCGGCAAGTCCACACTCTACGAAGGCGGTATTCGTGAGCCGCTGATTGTCCGCTGGCCAGAAGTTGTAAAACCGGGCCGCCTGTGCAATAAACCGACAAGTAATATCGACTTCTATCCAACGTTCCTCCAGCTCGCCGGTTGCAGGGCACACCACTCTCAACACCTGGACGGTGTTTCCATCCTGCCTTTACTGAAAAACCCGAAAGCCGAACTCAACCGGGACACATTCTTTTGGCACTATCCCCTTGAAAAGCCTCATTTCCTTGGCGGTCGCTCGGCAGGGGCTATTCGCAAGGGTAAATTCAAACTCATCGAGTTCTTCGATACCTCTGAGGTCGAACTTTACAATCTCGCCAACGATATCTCAGAACAGCACAATCTGACTAAGGACCTGCCCGATAAAGTAACTGAGCTGCAAAAACTCCTGACAAAATGGCGGAACGAGGTCGGTGCAAGGATACCGACAGGACAAGAAAAAAAATAAATGATTCTAACACTTTGCCCTTCTTGGCGGTGACAGCCTGAGAGAATTCGGTTGCTATAATTGTATAAGCCAAATAAAATGCGGGCAAAAATACACCGGACGAAAAAATTAACAAAACCGGAGGAAAAAATATGAGCATACTGAATTACTCACGTCGTGATTTTCTAAAGTCGATTGGTTTGGCTGCGGCATCGTTAGCAATGCCGGGCTGTACGAACGGCTATCAACGCTCGGCTGAAAAAGCCTCTGCGGACAAACCGAACTTTATAATCATCTTCGCCGACGACCAGGGCTACCAGGACGTCGGTTGTTTTGGCTCGCTGCATATAAATACACCGAATATTGACCGTATGGCCTCCGAGGGGATGAAGTTCACGGATTTTTATTCGGCCGCTTCGGTTTGTTCGCCGTCCCGCGCCGCTTTACTGACCGGCTGCTACCCTCCCCGCGTCGGCATAACAAAAGTGCTGTTTCCAAAAGACAATATCGGTTTGAATCCAAAAGAAATCACCCTTGCCGACGCCCTCAAGGCCAGCGGCTATTCGTGTGCCTGTATAGGTAAATGGCACCTGGGCCATCTGCCTGAATTCCTGCCGACCAGCAACGGCTTTGATTCCTATTTCGGCATTCCATACTCTAATGATATGGACGGCGTCAGGGGCAAGGACAAAAATCTTGACCGGGCATGGCGGCAGAAAGACTATTCGCCATGGAACGTCCCTCTGATGCGTAATGAAGAAATCATCGAACGTCCGGCTGACCAGACAACCCTTATCGAACGTTACACTCAGGAGGCGGTCAGCTTCATCCGCCAAAACAAAAATAATCCTTTCTTCCTTTATCTGCCTCACACGATGCCTCATGTTCCTCTGTTCGTCTCGGATAAATTTTTCGTCGAGGATGTTCATAAGGCGTACAAAGCAACCATCGAGCAGATAGACTTCTCCGTCGGTCAGGTTCTTACAGCCCTCAAAAAATCAGGTCTGGATAGAAATACCCTCGTGGTCTTCACCAGTGACAACGGCCCATGGCTGGGCAAAAAACATCACGGCGGCAGCGCTTTGCCCCTGCGTGACGGTAAATTTTCCACCTACGAGGGCGGTATGCGCGAGCCGACTATTATGCGCTGGCCCGGCAAAATCCCCGCCGACAGGGTATGCAGTGAGGTCTGCGGCACAATTGACCTGCTGCCGACGTTCGCCGAATTAGCCGGCACTAAAGCGCCGTCCGACCGTGTGATCGATGGAAGGGATATTCGGCCTCTTGTATTCGGTAGGCCGGGTGCAAAGTCACCGCATAAGGCGTTCTTCTATTACAAAGGTAACAATCTTGAAGCTGTCCGAAACGGCATATGGAAGCTGCGCCGCAGCAAGAAGAACATCGAGCTGTACGACCTCAAAGCTGACATCGGCGAAAAGAACAACCTTGCAGATAATCATCCCGAAATCGTCAAACGCCTCACGACTATGATGAAAAAATTCGACGGCGAACTAAAGGCAAATGTTCGACCGGCGGGAAAGGTTTCCTGAAAGAAATAAATATAAATTCGTCAGCTTATAGTACAACCGGTTAAAAACAAGAGCAGGAGGAAAAAATATGGGCATATTGAATTTCTCACGTCGTGATTTCTTGAAGGCGATTGGTTTGGGTGCGGCGTCATTGTCTATGCCAAATTTACTGTCAGCCGCCGAATCTCATAGTAAAAGGCCCAACATAGTGCTGATTTTGGCTGATGATTTGGGATTTTCAGATTTGGGCTGTTACGGCGGAGAGATTCTGACGCCTAATCTGGATCGTATGGCCGCCGAAGGCCTCCGCTTTTCACAGTTTTACAACTGCGCCAAATGCGCACCCACACGCCATTCCATACTAACAGGCCTCTACCATCAGCAGGCCGACGTCGGAAAGGGCAAAAACTGCGCTACCATCGCCGAGGTCCTTCGCCGGGCCGGCTACTCAACATTAGCCTCAGGCAAATGGCATGTCGGCGGCACTCCAATGGATCGCGGCTTCGAGAGGTACTTCGGCATGCTCGGCGGCTCATGCAGTTTCTTTGTCCCCAATAATACCTTCCGCCTGGACAGAGAACCGTTCACAACAAATGACAAAAACTTCTACACCACAAACGCCTTCACAGATTACGCTCTTGATTTTCTCGATGAGACAGGCCGCAAAAACAAACCCTTTTTCCTCTATCTGGCTTACAATGCGCCGCATTATCCGCTGCATGCCCTGCCCGAGGACATTAAAAAATACCGTGGCAAGTATATGAAAGGCTGGGACCGCGTACGCCAGGAACGCTACAGACGGCTGATACGGATGGGACTGATTGACAAAAAATGGGCTATCAGCGCCCGCGGAGCCGACAAACATAGATCGTTCAGTGACATCCCCGCTTGGGACAAGGTCGAAGACAAACAGGCCGAAGATCTGAACATGGCTGTCTATGCCGCGATGGTTGACAGAATGGACTTCAACATCGGGCGAATTCTGAACAAGCTAAGTGAGCTGAAGGCCAGGGACAATACGCTGGTGATGTTCCTGTCCGACAATGGCGGCTGTCCGTACGAACGAAATAAAACAAAGGACATTCCGCCCGGCCCGGCTGAATCATACCGCACCTACGACTCGAAGTGGGCCAACGTCAGTAACACACCGTTCAGGCTGTACAAGCGTTTCAACCACGAAGGCGGTCAAGCCACGCCCTTTATCGCCTACTGGCCGGCGGTTATTAAAAAAGGCGGCGCCATCACTCACCAGATCGGTCACATTATCGATGTAATGGCCACCTGCATAGATATTGCAGGTACACAATATCCCTCGCGCTACAAAGCAAACAAAATCACTGAGCTGGAAGGCAAGAGCCTGATGCCGATTTTCCAGGGTCGTAAACGCAAAGGCCACGATGCGATATTCTGGGAATTCTCGCGCAATAAGGCCGTTCGCAAGGGTAAATGGAAACTGGTTACCGTTGGCGATAATCCATGGGAACTCTATAATATGGAGACCGACCGCACCGAACTTAACGACCTGTCGGCAAAGATGCCTGAAAAGGTCGCCGAATTAGCCAAACTGTACGATGCCTGGGTCCGTCGGTGCAAAATGGTAAAACAGATATAATTCGTAATAAGATATCAAAAAACAATGAGAGGAAATGATTAAATGAATCGACGCGAATTTATTAAAAGCCTAAGTGGCAGCGCTTTAGGCCTGTTGAGTACAGCGGCTTTAGGAAGTTGCGCACAGACAATGTCACCCCGAAAGCCAAAGAAACAGCCGAATATTCTTTTTTGCCTTGCGGACGACTGGTCCTGGCCCCATGTGAGCATAGCCGGAGACAAAGTCGTCAAAACACCAACATTTGACAGAGTCGCGCGCGAAGGAGTGTTGTTTGAAAATGCCTTTGTCTCATCGCCTTCCTGCACACCCTCACGCGGAGCAATCCTGACCGGCCAGTGGCACTGGCGACTGGAAGAAGGAGGCAACCTCTGGAGCACCCTGCCTGCGAAATTCGACGTATATCCCGACCTGCTGGAGTCGGCTGGTTATCATGTTGGTTATACCCGCAAGGGATGGGCACCCGGCTACAATGAGCCGGGCGGGCGGACACGTAATCCCGCCGGGCCGCGTTATAAAAACTTCACGGAATTTATAAACGCCCGCCCGCAGGGCAAACCGTTCTGCTTCTGGTTCGGAAGCACAGACCCGCATCGAGGCTATAAGTGGCAGTCCGGTATCAACAGCGGCATGAAACTCCAGGACGTTGAAGTGCCTGCCTGCTTCCCCGATAGCCGCCAGGTGCGAACGGATATATGTGACTACTACTGGGAGGTTCAGCGCTTCGATACCGAGGTTGGTGAGCTTTTGAAAAGCCTGGAAGAAAACGGCGAGCTGGACAATACCTTGGTTGTAATCTCCGGTGACAACGGCATGCCGTTTCCGCGTTGCAAAAGTAACCTTTATGACCTGGGCACGAACGTACCTCTTGCTATTCGCTGGCCTTCGGCTGTCAAAGGCGGCCGGGTTGTCGAAGACTTTATCAGCCTCGCGGATTTGGCGCCGACTTTCCTTGAAGCGGCCGGCTTGAAACCAACCGCAGATATGACCGCTCGAAGTTTTCTTAATGTGCTTACATCGGGTAAATCAGGGCGGGTGGACCGCAGGCGCAACTACGTCCTTACCGGCAAGGAACGTCACGTACCCTCTCAGGAAACCGGCGCTGCCGGCTATCCTATGCGGGCGATACGAACGCATGATTTCCTGTACATCCGCAACTTCAAGCCGAACCGCTGGCCCTCAGGCCACGCCAAAGGCTATGATCAACCAACAGAAATAACCATATCAAAGCCGCTTGGCACATTTTATGGCTACGGTGACGTTGATGCGGCTCCTACAAAATCTTATATGCTGAAGTACCGAAACGAGCCCCAGGTCGCAAAACTTTTCGAGCTTGCCTTTGAAAAGCGTCCCGCAGAAGAGCTTTACGACCTTAGAAAGGACCCGAACCAGCTAAATAACGTTGCAGGTAAGCCTGAATATTCTAAGGCAAAAAGCAGGCTTGCCGCCGACCTGTTAACCGAACTGAAAGCCACCAAAGACCCCCGCGTTTTAGGCCGGGGAGATGCCTTCGATAAATATCCATACTATGGCGGCGGAATAAAAAATATCTCACAAAAACCAACTAAATCAACGGATTAACACTCCACACGATAATCGCATTAAAAAAGCCGAGTCAATATGCTCGGCTTTTTGCTGTATCCATTTCCTGAAGAATTTATTTCGGAAGGTTTTCCTCTGATACGTCCTTTACACTCAAATCGCCAAAGATAACCCGGTACGTTTCTGATCCTTCCGGCTGATACCAGAATATCGGAGTCTGTGCATCACCAAGTTTCACTCCAGTACCGGCATAATGCCACTCGCCCTGGCCCTTGAAGAACCTAATGAACAGCAAATGTCGGCTAATTTTCATCCCCAGTCCAATCTCCTCCTCACCAGCCAGTCCGAGTTCATCGATTTTCTTTTCCATTAAGGGGGCCTCTTTGACAAAATCTTCTACAGCAACACTGTCGGGAAACTGACCACCCCCGAATACTTCCGCGCGGATACGAAGGCCTTCGATAAAATCCTCCTCGGTAGACCCGAGTAGATCAAGTTCCGCCTCCTGAAGCGTGTAGCCCTCGGGGACTTCCATACTGAACAGCGATTCATCCATTGGCACATCGAACTTGACATTTTTACAGATGATCTTCATTTGTCCCCCTACCTGTTCAAGCCGCACAGGCAGCGCCGTTTCAGGGTCGGCCCAGATTATCAATTCCACCTTTGGATGCCTGGCTGAAAACCCGATAGCTTCCTGTCCGTCGATTTCCTGTTTGCCAAGTTCTTCGACCTCAAAATGGGGATTCTCCTGCAATTCGCGAATGACATTCCTTAGCATGTCCATATAATTCGGCATCGAAGGCAGACCTTTTAAGTCAATATACGCCGCCTCTTTCTTGGAAACAGTCAGTGACAAAATCCTCATGGCCTTCAGGTCAATAATGCTGACATCATCCTCCATATTCGACACAGTTCTTCTGATTCGCGAGCCCTTTATCTGGTCGTGGATGACCGGCCCGCCTGCTTCTTCATCGCCGATGATAATGTCTAATATCGCAGTTTGTGCATTTAGAATTGGTTTAATAACATCGGCGAATGTCACTGTTCCTGTGGACAGACCCGCAAAGTGCATTGCTATAAGCACTCCGGAAATTACCACCACGGCGGCGGCTATTTTTGTAATCGGATTTTTCATAATTGTTCTCCAAATTGAAATATTGTTAATAGATTCTCTAAAATTTCCTGATCCATCCGAAACACTTGCCTCAAATGTCTTCGTAGATTCTTCCTTTAGTTTGTTCAGGAACTCACGGTCAGGTGCAACACTCTTACGCCCCACAGCAGAAAGTAACGAACTGAGCTTCTCATCATCTTGTTGTTTCTTTTTATTAAATTTCATGGCGCCATCTCCAATATGCTGGGCGTAGAATGCGTCAACTTCTTAAAGGCCAGGCGAAACGCCTTTCTGGCTCTGGCCAGTTTCGACCGAACAGCCACAGATGAACCATTAGTTTCTTCGGCGATGTCCTCTATTGTTAAACCGTCCACATATTTTGCCATCAGTAATGTCTGATATTCCGCTGACAACTCTGCAAGTGTATATCTGACCAGAGTCGCCAATTCAGCAGACTCAAGCACTTCCACCGGTGGCTTCTCCCCGCCTTCGATCCAATCAGATGTTTGGCCGTCTAATAAGCTCCACCACTGCTGTGCACGAGCAACGATTGCCTTTGACGCTCGTTTGCGATAATGCAGGGCCACCTGCCGTTTTGCGATGGCACATAGCCAGGTCCACAACGAACCACGGCGAGGATTGAAATTCTTCGCTGAGCGTGCTGCAGCCAGCAAAGTCTCCTGCACTACGTCCGCAACAGAAGCCGGATCATGAGCCATTAGCCTTGCAACATTACACCAAAGCTTTTCAGCATACAGTTCATACAGACTCAACCAGGCATCGCGATTACCT
>CAZZAX010000067.1:0-30497 GCA_964653075.1 uncultured Pirellulales bacterium | reverse complement strand
CCTTGGGTCTCGAAGCGGTTCTCTTTTTTGTTGCCTTGGGCCTCGAAGCGGTTCTTTTCTTTGTTGCCTTGGGCCTCGAAGCGGTTCTCTTCTTTGTTGCCTTCGGCTTCGAAGCGGTTCTCTTTTTCGTTGCCTTCGGCTTTGGAGCGGTTCTCTTTTTCATTGCCTTCGGCTCTGAAGTTGTTCTCTTCTTTGTTGCCTTGGGCTTTGAGGTGGACTTTTTCTTGGTCGCCTTGGGCTTCGAGCTTACTCGCTTCTTAGCCGTCGAGCGTTTTGAGCTTGCGCTCTTTTTGGTCGCCTTGGCCTTAGAGGCAGGTCTTTTTTTCGCCTTGGCCTTGGTTCCAGATTTTCTTTTAGTTGATGTTCTTACCATTTTCAATTTCTCCTAAATAAATGTTTGTTTCCTATACTTTACTTTTTCCAAATACTGCCCCCGGGCATCTGAAGCGGCATAAACGCTTATCGACTCACTAAATGTGGTATTTAACTTCTTTTTTTATTTTTTTTATTTTTTTTTACACGGCGTGAAGATGGCCATATTTCATCGTTATTGCACAGGTTATGAGTCGTAAGTCTGAATTATTATTCTCTTTAGAGTAAATTTAGGGCCGATAATTTCGGGCACCAGCGGTTTTTTTTAGTCGGCAGAATGGAACATTGCCTGACAGGATTGTATCGCACGGGAAAGTCCGCAGTTTACAGCAGAAATATTACTTATCTCCTCGGCGGTAAGTTTGTTTTCGGATGAACGACAGATCAGTATAAAGCCCAATGATGAGCCATGCAGGCCCAGCGGAATCGTCACGCCTGAGATTTTATTTAATCCGATCAGATTGCCCTGCAGGCCCATTGCAAACATATCGTCGAGTGTGCATACTTTGTTTGACTTGCAGATATTGTCCATCAGCTCCGGGGTAAAAGAATTCTCAAGATGCTGCTTTTCGAGAGTGATCGGCCGCTCACTTTCGAACATGTAAAGCTCGAAATTATCAGACTGACGCAAAAAGAAGGTAACATTTACCTCTGTGTTTTCTTCTTTGATAAGTTTGACAACTGTATATAAAAGGCTGTTCAAGTCTGTTATACCGATGATTGTCTCGTAGAAATTCGCTATAAAGCTTATCGTCTTGAGGCTTTTTATAAAGTCTCTCTGGGCCGCAATAAAATCATTGCAGAGTATATCTATTTTTTTCGCCTGCTTCTTGCGTTTTTTGTTCAGTTTCTTGACGAGCAGACGCAGTCTTCTATGTCGTTGTTTATCTTCCACGATTACCCGTTTTTTTTGATAGTTGTCCCAAACTTACCTCCGCCGTCTTGCCCCCGTTTGTTGCTGGCGGGGGTTAAGAAATAAGGGGCCTTGTAGGTTAAATTCGGATTTGCAGAAGGCGGGCTTTAAGAATAAACAAATATAAAAGGACCGCAATCACGTGGCCCTATAAACAACCGGCTATCAGTTTTGCGGATATTGGGCCCGATGCAATATTTGACCTTGCCCCGGCACAATGTAATGTATTGTGATTGATTTGTCTGTGTTTTCGGACTTATATGATGCTATACCACCCGTGCAGGCCTGCGGGTGAGCAGCCGGCCCAGGCCCTGGCCGACAGATACCTTGCGGGCACGCTTGGCAAAGTCGTCAACCTCCTCAACTTTCTCGAAACCTACGACCATTACGTCCACACAGCCCGATTCAAGTGCATATTTGATGGATTCGTCGCGTTTTTCAGGGCTGCTGCCGAACCTCCCCTCACCTATAATCTTCATCCCTATCACGGCCTTGCCCTGCCTGCGTATCGCTTTGAGGACTGCTGCCACCTTGGGCACCTCTTCGACAGTCTTAACATCCATACTCACGGCGTACGGATTAATACGGGCATGAACCGAATCAACCCATGGCTCATTAACGCAACTCTCCAGAGCCGTCAGTGAATGACATGACAGACCATGTGCCCGGACAAGGCCTTTCTTCTTGAGCTTTGCCAGAATGTCCATTTGGTCGCCCAGTTCCTCCGGCCATTTGTCGGATGTAACGCAATGGAACAAAATCAGGTCTATGTAATCGGTCTTCAGCTCCTTTAAAAAGCGTTCTACCACAACGTCCGGGGTGGGGCGTTCAGGTTCCGGTATCCCGCCGCGCCGAAACCATATCTTGCTTGATATCACGTAATCTTCGCGGCGCATATTCTTTAGTGCCCCGGCTAAAAACGGGTGCGTACCGTACAGGTCCGCAGCGTCAAACAGCCTGACACCTCGTTCATAACACCCCATTGCCAGCGCATTAAATTTCTCTTTGCCCATACGCGTATGATTCGACTGCCGCCCGCCGCCGCGCATCCCTGTGCCAAGGCCCACGTGAGATGCCTTTATCTTCGTTTTTCCCAATGTCACAAGCTCGTACGGATTATGTTTTGTTGTTTTCTGCCCTGCGGCATCCAAACGCTCCGAACCTAATAAAACACCGCCCATCCCCGCAATTGACATAGCTAAAAATTCACGACGTTTCATTTCCATCGCTTTTCACTCCTTAAGTAATCTTATGTTACCTTCTGGTTTTTTTGTTATTTCGTAATAAGCCCGGATAACGGCCTTTTTTTCGGATAGCCGAAACCGGGCTGCTGAATTTAAGAATATCTGAAACTACTCGATAACTCAAGAGATTTTCGTCCAGATGCGTTTCGATATTATACATTCAGCTTGTAAGGTCCGCCGATACGAAAATTTTCCTGCACGTGCAGTGATTTCCCAGGTGGCATAACGCAAGTTGTGAGACGTCGAATTTGGTTGGAAATGAGATGTTATTTATTTCCCCGTATCCGATTGTTATATGCGGGGAAAATTTCTCGAAGCCCGATTTTTCGGGATAATTCTTAATCCAGTCCAAAGTTGATTCGCTTGTCTCTGACGATGAAAGTACCATTTCCGCCTTTACATCATAACTGGAATATGGAGCAAGTTTTTGCATAATTTCTTCATGAAGTGATTGAAGTGCTTCTGTCTTTTCTATCTGAAAGACCGACACTTTTTCACCTGCTCGATTTGATTCTGCGTGGATACGGACGGTACTTAGCTGCCCTAATGATGTTTGTTTAGCGATTGTCTTCAGAATTTTGCCTATCTCGTCTATGTTTCTTTCGTCGATACAACCCATGCCTAAAGAAATATGCGGCAGGCAGCTCTCTTTATCCAGGACAATTTTATGTGCGTATTGTTTCAGAAGTTCTTTGTTCGCAGCGATGGCCTTGTCCGCCATCTCTTCCGTTGGTAACAATACAACGTCAACCGCTATTTCCGCCATCAGGCTGATCTCTGTAAAACAGTACTACTTTTTTCTCTTAAATTAACTCAATTCGACCGAAATTTTTCAGCGATAGTCATCGGCCAGTTCGAACATGGCGAGGATTCTTTCGAGCGCATCGTATGGGGACGTGCCGATGTCCACCGTTAATTTGTCGTCTCTGTTGGAAACAGTAGTTACGTTTCCTGCAGCGAACAGAATGTTGCTGGCCGCCCTTTGATGACTCGTTCGGGTTTTAACCTGGAACGATGCCAGCGATGGGTGTGCAAGAAACTGTACATCTGCTGCCAGAGCGGCTATTGGCTGTCCTTTGCTGTTTTGGCCAAGGTCACTTAGTCTGATGTGAAGCGTCTTTGGCTTGCCGGTTAGCAGTGCTACGGATGCGTGGCGATAGTAGAAATCGCTCTGGGTCTGTGCCCGTCCGACTTTGGCGAGCTGCTCCTTGGCTTCCGACGGCTGGTCTGCGCCCGGGCAGAACATGACCGTGGGCTGATGCGCGAGATAATTATCCAGCAGTAGTCCCAGGCCCACGGGAGCGCCGTCTTCCAGAGACAACAGGCTGGTTACGTCACCGGTCACCGTGTAGAAATTCGAGCCTGTAACGGGCCGGCCGGCCGGCCCGAAGGGGATTGTATCACCGAAGTCATGGGCATAGAGATGAATTGCCACTCCCACCTGGCGGAGGTTTCCTGCACAGGCCATCCGCCGAGCGTGATGCCTGGCCTGGCTCAGTGCCGGTAATAGTATCGCTATCAGCAGACTAAGGATGGCTATCACCACCAGCAGCTCTACAAGGGTAAAGCCGGTACGCTGATCTCTATTAACATTCGATGGGTTATTTAGCTTGCACATTTCGCTTCCTGGGCATAAGGCTCGTAATCCGCTTTTTCCGCTCTGTTCCAAAAGTACAATCACTCCGTAACCGTCGAATCCGAATTCGGCTCTGGCAGGGATTCCGCGAGCCGGACCTGGTCCAGGTCCCAGAACCCTCCCGGCATACCGCTCGCCCGCAGAGCCACACCTATGGCCTTGCCCGCCCAGGCATCGCCGGACCGTACCGTCGGCAGGTGCAGCGAGAAATCCATTAATTGTGTCGAAGACAAGCCCGTTGCTTCTACCGTCCGGCTCACAATGTCCACAACATCGTTCCCGTCGCGATAGAATAACACCAGTTCGAGGGCATCGGCCCGCTCGGCGCTCGATGGCGGGAATTGACTGGAGACACCCACCGCCACAGTCAGACGGTAGTTGCAGCCTGCTTTATATGTAGTATTAAGGTCCTGCTCCAGGGCATTGCCCCCCTGTGAGCCGAGGAAGGCCAGTTGACTTCCGTCGGCATTGACAATGTTATCCGGACTGCCCGCATGGGTATTTGCGAACACGCCTGTATTACTGCTGGACAGGGTATCGAGATCGACTTCCGTCCACTTATCCACTAACGGTACTGCCGGAAAGCCGTTAGGATCCACCGCCGGGGCCTCGAACGAAGCGTTCTCTATGGGAATTGATACTGGTAAAGACTCTATTAGACGCACATTATCCAGATCCCAGAACCCTCCCGGCATCCCGGCCGCCCGCAGGGCCACGCCTATGGCCTTGCCCGCCCAGGCATCGCCGGACTGCACCGTTGGCAGGTATAACGAAAAATCCACCAATTGATTGAAAGATATACCAATAGCATCCGCCGTCCGGCTCACGATGTCCACAACGTCGTTCCCATCGCGATAGAAGAGCACCAGCTCGAGGGTATCGGCTGGCTCTACGGTAGATGGTGGAAATCGGCTGGATACACCCACCGCCACGGTCAGGCGATAATCGCAGCCTGCATTATACGTAGCTGCCAGTTCTTGTTCCAGGGCATTGCCTGCTTGTGAACCCAGGAAAGCCAGTTGGCTGCCGTCGGGATTGTCTATATGATCCGTTTTGCCATCGGGGGTATTGGCAAACACACCGGTATTGGTGCTTAAGACGGTATCCATATCTATCTCCGTCCAGTTATCCATATAGGGTACTGCCGGAAAGCCGTTGGAATCCACCACCGGGTCCTCGAACGAAGCGTTCTTAATGGGAATCGATATAGGTAACGACTCATTGAGCCGCACATTATCTATATCCCAGAACCCTCCCGGCATCCCGGCCGCGCGCAGAGCTACACCTATGGCCTTGCCCGCCCAGGCATCGCCGGATTGCACCTTCGGCAGGTATAACGATAAATCCATCAACTGAGTTGAAGACAGACCCGTTGCTTCTACCGTCCGGCTCACAATGTCCACAACATCGTTCCCGTCGCGATAGAATAACACCAGCTCAAGGGCATCGGCCGGCTCGGTGCTCGATGGCGGGAATAGAGCGGAGATTGACACCCCAACTGTCAGGCGGTAGTTGCAGCCTGCCTTGTAATTAGCGTTAAGGTCTTGTTCGAGGGCATTGCCCGCCTGGGATCCCAGAAACGCCAGTTGGTTTCCGTCGGCATTGACTACGTGGTCATGACTGCCTGCGGGGGTATTGGCGAATACACCGGTATTGCTGCCGGACAGGGTATCGATGTCGATTTCTGTCCACTGGTCCACAAATGGTACTGCCGGAAAGTCGTTGGGGTCCACCGCCGGGGCCTCGAACGAAGCGTTCTTAATGGGAATCGATGCCGACCAGCCGGGTTTGGCGGCCAATGAGCCTATTAGTACTAACAAAATTAGGCAGATAATGTGACGTAACATATAAGTAAATGTTCTTTTCTCACCCATGATAAAGCAACCGCCTTTCCGGCAAATAAAACTGCACAACAAGATATAATCATACATACATAGAGATGAAAAATCAAGCGAAAATGAGGCCCAATAGCCTTTATGTGGCATCTATCACTGCGGAATACGAACAAATCTTTCGACAGGACGTAATGTTCAATAGATTACTCTCCTCCTTCAAAGATAAAGGGGGATCGTTCACAAACGCCCCCCTTTATTTTACCTAAACAATTTTTTTAGACAGCAACTGTCTGTCAGATAGCTTTTATTTTAATAAAATGTGCGATTCATTGGCACGGCAGACAAATTGTTACTTTTGTTCCGCTGCTGGGCTTGCTTGTAATGTTCAGCGAGCCTTTGTTTAATTGTATGAAGCGGGCTGTGTAGGCAAGTCCCATTCCGCGTTTCCGACCTGCCGTCTTTGCTGAGAAAAACGGCTGAGTCGCTTTTTGGACGGTTTCCGGGTCCATTCCGCAGCCGGAGTCGATGATTTGCACTTTTATCGAATCGCCGGACTCCGCGGCCTCGGCGGTGATTTTGATTGGTCCGGTTTTTTCGCCGTAGGATTCTGCAGCGTTGGAAATAACATTTGCAATTGCCGATACAATCTGTGCCGAATCCACAAAGACACTCTCGGTACCCTCGGCAATTTCAGTTTCAACTTCCATGTGCGCAGAGTTCGTTTTTTGCTTTGCGAGTTCTATAGCTTCATTGAGCATCCGTTTTACGTCTGTCCGGGTAGCTCTTGGCTCGTGCGGCTGGGCAAAGCCCATAAGGTTCTCGATAATAGCCGAAGCCTCTCTGGAATTTTCATAAATCTGTTCCAGGATCCTTTTCTTTTCCTGGTCGCTCTCGGCTTCAGCGAGAAGCTGTGCTCTGCCTGATATGACCGCCAGCGGATTGTTTAATTCGTGCGCCGCACCCGCCGCCATCTCCGCTAAAACATTCAGAGAATTTTCTGAAGGAGCAATCCGGGCTTGGGTGTCCTTCGGTTTTGAAATAAGCAGGGCAAAACGCTCGGCAAAGTGCTGCTGTCTCTGTTGCGCCAGAGCCATACCTAAAGCAGTCCCTGCAATCGATGCCGAAGCCCTGAACTTTTCCTCGAACAGTTCGGCGTCGTCCGGATAATGAAGCTCGAAGGCGATGGCTCCGATTGCTTTACCGCCCGAAAGTAACGGCATCAGTTTTGTTCGATTCACATCGAATTCAACGTCTAATTGCTCGAACAGCCAGTCGATATAATCGTAAGCATCCAGAATCGCAAAGTTATTTGCTATCGTTTTTGGTATGACGGATGTTTCGACAGGAGCATTTAAGCAGAGCATCCTGCTTTGCGAAAGCTCTTCTACGACGACAGCTTCAAGTGTTTGCGAGCGGCGCCGAGGCGCTAAATACAGACAAACCATACCTGTTTGATAAAACTTCTGCCAGCGGGTTGCGAAGTTTTCTGCTATATCCGTCGCTGCGCTAATCGAATTCATGCCAAGAAGGAAATCCGTTATAAAATCCAAATGGCTCGAATCGCTTTGCAGCCGTTGATTTTCGCCGGACATTTCAGTATGCTGCCGGGCTAATTGAGCGGCGGCGCCATGCACAATCTTGCAATAATTTGCCCCGGACTTAGGTAGATACAGGCCCAAAATGTTGCTCTTTTGTCTGATAGTTTCAGGCAGTGTCCGGCTGATTTGCTGTATTTGCTCGGGGCTTAGTGCAAGCCAATGTGAGATGGTATCTGTCGGTTCGGGTAAATCAAAACTTCCTGAGGAGCCTATGCCGGACGCCCGGGCAATAGAATCTGCCAACTGTACGATCGCTGCTATCCGAGCCTCTGGCATGTCCTCACCGATTATTACGGTCTGGTTGTGATGCAGCCAGATGGCAAGGACAATCAGATGCGGCAGCCGCCATTGCTGCCCCAGACGTTTGCCTATAATTGTATGGTCGGTTCCGAGGTGTTTTTGCTCGATGGAACGCAAGCTTCTCTTTGTTAATTTTGCTTCCTCGGCCATAGTGGTAAAACTTTTCGGCATAGTTTCTTCGAGTGCAAGTTTCCCGATATCATGCAGAAGTCCGGCTAAGTATGCCAACTCTGAGTCCATTTGAGGTGTTGCCATCTCGGCGATTTCTTTAGCGCAACACCCAACAGCAAGACTGTGTAGTAATAGTTCTTTTTTAGTTGCGGCCCTTTCCTTGTCAATTCCGTCGTCAAGATCAAAAGCCTGCGAAACTTTAACGGATAAAATTGCATCACGAACATCGTGTGTAGACAGTTTGTCAAGTGCCTGGCGAAGAGAAAACCTTCCATCCGGCAGGCCTGCTCCTCGCTGCTCAATCAGAGAAAGAATTCGTGCGGTAAGTGCCGGGTCTGATTCAATAATATCAGCCAGCGACGACGTTGAAAACTGGCCCGGCAAGAGCCTGGGGAAAAATTTTGCAGCAATACAGGGCAGTGTCGATAGCGAATCGAGCCGGCTGACGGTAAGCTCTGTCTCAATGGCAACTCTTGTGTTAATAGATTCGTCCGGCATATAGTCGTCCCTGTTTTTTGATTTTGACTTTATACATCAGATACTCATAATGAGCTAACATCCGGCTTAATCTTTGTTGACTACCGGGATTTTATACGGCCCCGCCGATTCTGCCGTATTGTTATTTCATCTGGAGAACAACTGTGATTTTGTCGGTAAGCTCAGTGATGTTAAACGGCTTTCTTATGAAATCTTCAGCTCCGGATTTTATTAGCCGGGCTATTTCATCATCTTTGACAACACCGCTTACTATAATGATTTTGATGTTCTCGAATTCGGGGTTCCTTCTTATCGTCTGGCAAACCACGTTCCCGTTGACATCGGGCAGCATATAATCGAGCAGTATCAATTCAGGCCGAAACTTCTCGGTTGCCATGCCTGCCTCGTAGCCGCTTGACGCCGTCTTTACCTCGAATCTGCCGTCACGCTCAAGGACGTCCTCTAAAAGCTCTACGATTTCGGCGTCGTCATCCACAATGAGAATTTTTCTTTTGCCGGACTCGATGGAGTCGAGAGGGATGTTATTGTCCTTCATAAACCTGACCAGATTTTGGCGCGGAATCCTCCGGAATCTGGAGCCTGGTACGCGGAATCCCTCCAGTCGACCGGCATCGAAGCAGCGAATTATTGTTTGTTGGCTTACTCTGCAAATTTCCGCGGCTTCGCCGGTAGTAAACAAATCCTTCATTTTATCCATTCCTCTTCTTTAACCAAATCCATTTGATATAAGCCCCCGCCAATTACCTTTTTGGCCTAATTTAACTTTGGGCCTTAAAATTGTCAAGCATAAAAAATCTTCTCATACCCATTTTTATTTGCAGGAGCTTGGATATTATCAGTCCTTAGGGACATTTTGAAGATTCGTTGCTGACTGGCCATGTGCAATTAAGTTGAACCTCCGAAACGCTAACTTCTTTGTGTCATTAATCTTAAGAATTAAGATAGAACTGTACTCGTTGGAAAGATAAAGTTCGGGAAAGCCGACGATTTCAACTGGATTATTAAAAAAAATTTCTACAGGAAAAGACCGGTTTAACGGCATTGTGAATCCGAAATAGTGCAAATTAAATTTCGATAAGTCGCTTAATAAAAGAAAGTTAGGTGGTATTAAGCATGAGGATGTGTGGCTGTTATAAAATTTTTTTATCGTGAACATTTTGTTAAACATATCGTTATATAGCTATATAGTAATAAGTATATATATATTTTAATGGGATTATTAAAATGAATGAGAACACAGCAGAACACGTTGCAGAAGTCTTAAAGGCTCTGGCACACCCGATTAGGCTTCAGATAGTAGAGCTTCTCGCGAACGGAGAAATGTGTGTCGGTGACATTGTCGAGACCTTGGGTGGAAAACAGGCCATAACCAGTCAGCAGCTTAATATGATGAAAGACAAAGGTGTTTTAAGCTGTAGGCGCGATGGTGCAAGAGTGTACTACCGTATAGAAAATAAAAACGTAATCAAGCTGTTGAATTGTGTTTATGACCATTGCGAACAGAAGAAAGGTTAAAGAAAGATATGTTCTGCAGATGCAATATCATTTGAGAGTGGAAAACGTGCAAAACCTCCGAAGGGAAATTTCGATAAATAAATGATTTACGATAAAGAATATTTTTAAATGGCTAAAAAGATACTGATTGTTGGTGGCCTTGCCGGACGATTTGGTGTGCAGGCTATTCCCACACTTCTTTTGTTCAAAGATGGAAATGAAGTAAGGCGTTTTGTCGGTGTACAGCCTAAAGAAATCTTAATTGACGCGATTAGTTCAGTTTTTTAATCGATAAAAAACAGGTAAATAAAGGAGGTATAAGTATGCGATTGTGGCTATGTAGACTTTTTATTTTATCGATAGTGGTAGGTATCCTTTTTGCTACTAATGCTAAAGCCGAAACTGCTAAAGCAAAGGATTGGCCCTATTCATTCTCTAAAGGAGGATTTCAGATATATGAGTCTGAAGACAAAAATGAGAGGTTGACCTTAGGGGGAAGTGTGCTTTTCAGATATGCTTACTGGAACTGGTTTGGAACAAATAAAGGTACTAATACAAATAATGACTATAGTTTTGGTTTTCAGAGAACTCGCTTGAACCTGAAATATACTTTAGAAAATATGGAGATTTTCTTTCAGCCGCAATATGTCCATATGTTTGGTTTGCCCGACGATGCGGTTTCAGATGTGACCGGCCCTTTTGGAATGGGTGGATTGTATTATCTTCATAATCCGGAAGAGAATCCCTATGATTTTGGTGTTCACCAGGCTTACGTTCATTGGAGTGACCTTTTTGACATAAAACTGTTTTTTAAGGGAGGCAGATTCGAATATAGTGACGGTCTTGAAGTGCAGGATAAAAAAGATGGGGAAAAATTCAATATTCTGAAGAACATGCGTATTGGAGACAGGATGATAAGTCCTTTCGGTTGGTCAGCGTTTGGCAGAAGTTTTGATGGAACTTTGGCTGGATGGGATGATGATAAGTTTAATTTGACCACTTCGTTTTTCTATCCCACTCAGGGCGGTTGGGAACAGGATATTGACGAAAGTATCAACGACATTGACATTATTACTACCACATTAACAGCTAAAAAGGGTGTGTTGCTTCCCGATACTGAATTCGCTGCGTTTTTCTACAACTACGACGACAAGAGAGATTGTACTCACCGGCCTGATAACGAAAGCCGCTCTTGTTCTCATGCTGATATAGATATACAGATGTATGGAGGACATATTTTGGGTATATATGACTGGGGCCCGGGTCAGGTGGATACGCTGTTATGGGGAGGTGCACAAACCGGTGACTGGTATGACAGAGATCATGATGCTTACGCAATTGCCGGTGAAATCGGCTACCAATTTACAAAGATGCCATGGAAACCCTGGTTTAGAACAGGATATTTCATAGGTTCGGGCGACAGCAATCCGGCTGATGGCGACCATGAAACCTTTTTTCAGATGGCTCCCGGAACGAGAAAATACCAGTTATACCCCTATTATGACCTCGAAAACAATAGAGATTTTTTTGTGCAACTGATTACAAAACCCGGCAAAAAACTTACTGCAAGGATGGATTACCATATTGTTCAATTGGATGAAACGGCAGACAGATGGTATATGGGCACCGGTCCAACACAGAAAAGGGGCGGAGTTTCCGGTTATATTCCCCGACCTTCCGGAGGTCATGAGGCATTGTCCCAGGAGTTTAGCATTATGTTGAGTTACGCACTGAACCCATCCTTTAGCCTCTCAGCTTTCTACAGCCACGTATGGGGCGAAGGTGTAGTTAAGAATGTATATGAAAAAGATAATGAAGCTGATTATTTTTCTTTGCAGATACAGTACAAATTTTAATTTGAAAAGGAGATTCACATGTCGGATAAACCAAACAACAGTCTCCGAAATGAACTTACCACACAATATATTCTGCGTTGGTTCTCTCCCCGGTGGTTTATATTTGTGATGGGTACAGGGGCATTAGCTAATATATATCAACTTATTGCAGGTAAACCAGAAGGCTTTCTTCATAATCTGGCAGTTTTATTTCTGGCACTTGCAGTCGCAGTTTTTTTCACAGCTATGGTTTTTCTGGTCATTAGGTTTAAAGTGGGCATGGATTGTATTTTGAAGGAATGGAGGCATGCAAGCCTGATACAGTTTTATTCAACCGTTTCCATCGCAGCAGCTGTATGTGCTACCGGTTTGTTCAATGTTCCTATTTCATTTGCTTCGAAAGTGTTTGTCCATAATTTAGCTTCCGTATTCTGGTGGATATCTCTTGTGGTAGGGATATTTTTTATTTTCTTTACGCCCTTTAAGGTAACCAGCGGTAATCACGCTCAGCCGCGAAGGGTTTTAGGTTTTTGGTTTTTGCCTCCGGTCGGTCTTTTTGTTTTAGTTTTCGCAGGTAATTTCTGGGCATTACATATGACAAGCCAGGCCCATGTAAAAAACATTTTATTCCTTAATACCATGATTTTAGGAGTTGCAATCCCTCTTACGGTTATGATTTACTCCATGGTTTTATTTCGGGCCTTGTTTTATAACTTTCCTCGCAGAGATGTCGCCCCAAGCTTTATGATAGGTGTTGCTCCTGTCGGGGTATGTATTATCGCTATAAACACGATAATACCCGTACTTGGAAAAAGTGGGATTTCAATTATAGCTCCAGCTACACTTGCTCCTTTTATTAAAGTCATATCTTTATTGCTCTGGGGCTTTGGTCTATGGTGGCTCATTTATGCGCTAATTACAGTTGCTTTTTACATGTTGAAACAGAGGGTTCCTGTTACCTTGGGATACTGGGCATTTATCTTTCCGCCGGCAGCATATACTATCGCCACTTTAATCCTCGCAAAGTCACTAAGTTTGCCTTTATTGAGAAATTTTGCTATAGTTCTAACAGTAGTATTTACTCTTTGGTGGATTGTTAATTTTGTTCTTACCATCAGAGGAATGGTAAATAAAACTATCTTTGATGTCTCTCCAACGTTTAAGGGTGACATCCCGTATCTATAATTGTAAAGGAAGGTAAAATTATGACAAAGAAGCTAATCCTCATGAAGGGCCAGGAGTTTGTACAAAAGATTACATCAGGAGAAAGGGATTTTTCGAACATAGAATTAGAGCAGGATTTCGATTTGTCCGGCTATGAAGGATTTGACGAACTGCAAGCCTACCTTAAGGATGCTGACCTTGAAGAAGGGCCGCTAATTGTGGAAAATTCTACATTCAGGCAGTTAGATGCCGATGGCTTATATTTGCCCTTCCTGAAGGCTAACAATGCGAATTTTAAGAACGGCACTTTTATGGGAGCAAATTTCGAAAACGCTCAGTTCAAGAATGTTGACTTTCGATACGCAAAATTAGCCCAAGTAAGCATGAAAAATTCAAATTTAGAAAATTCGGATTTAAGGCAGGCAGATTTATATCTTTCTTCCTTAATCGGCACAGTCTTAACAGGAGCAGATCTTTCCGGAGCAAGTTTACAGTTCACAAATATGCAGGCTGCAGATGTAAAGGGTATAAAGAATTTGGGACTGGCACGTTTTGTCGAGACGACAAATTTCCAATTCGCTGATTTAACCGAGAAAGAAAAAGGTGTTATTCGTAGAGAATTATGGGCCCAACAAGGCAAAAAAAGAAGACTATTCGGAGGTAGCGGATAAATATAAGAATGCCTGTTGAGAATACATTATCAAGAAAAAAATTAAAATAAAGGCATTTGTGTTATGGAAAATGCATACTTGTATAGGACAAAGAGTTCAAAATCTGTTCAGGATTTTATCGGAAGCTTAAAGGAGAATGCGTCAAAGTTTGATTATTATGTGCGATATGTTTTTAATAAAAGACAAGAGTACGAACAACGCGGCATTAATGTTGATGACAATTTTAATGCTTTTCAACTTATGTTGTGCAGCTTCAATTATAAGGGTCTGCAACAAAATATTGAGCGGCTGGCGGTTCTATTGCTACCGAAACAAGTTGTAGTGTACAGCAAAGAAGGGGTTACAAATATACTTTATTTGCCGTTTAGTGAAGAATTTATTAGGGAAGCTTTGCCAGAGGACGAAAAGTTTGCAGTGAATCAAAGCAAGGCTTGTCAGAGAATAATAAAATTAATTGAAGCATCTAAATAGTTTCTGTTGCGGAAACAATTTTATGTAAAATTTTATTCGAGAAAAGCCTGCTCCTGTTATCATTCAGTATTGAAAAACCAACGAGAAAGGAACAGGTAAATGGGAACAAAATCTACAAAACAGCAATACTTGGACTTCTCTCGTAAATCAAGGCTAAAAGTTGTGAATGAATGCCTTTAATATTTATTGGGGGCGCAATTGGTTTTGTGTTATGCGGTATTGTTATGTTTATGGCGATGCCGTCACTAATGCTCGTTACCAGGGAATGCAAGTTAGGATTTGATGAGACTGTTGCAGCCCTGGAAAAGCGAATACCGGAACACGGCTGGCTAATATCAGGAGGTCAACCCATAGATATGAATAAATCTATGGCAAAACATGGAGTTACTTTCGAACCACGTGTCAAGCTTATAAAGCTCTGCAAGGCTGAATACGCAAAGAGTGTATTAACAACTGACGGGCATATATCTTGTATGATGCCCTGTACTATGGCAATATGGGAAGCCGATGATGGCAAAGTGTATCTGTCTAAAATGAATATGTCGCTTATGGCAAAAATGTTCGGCGGTAACGTCGCAAATGTAATGGGCGAAAAAGTAGTGCATGACGAAGAAAAAATACTCGAAGGTTTGTTGGAGTAATTACTATCCCCCTAAGCAGGAACCCCTATAATTAATGTGAGGCTGAAAAATGAAAATTTTTAAGAACACAGTGTATCAACGTTCCGGCAAACCCGCAAAGACTACAATGAGCGGGATAAGCGAAACTGACGTCGGACCACCTCCGGAATATGGCGGTAGCCCGAATTCGTTGAATCCGGAGGAAATGCTTGTTGCATCTGTGAACAGTTGTATAATGCTGGTCTTTTATCATTTTGCAAATAAATACGAGGTTGAGATCACCTCTTATCATTCTGACGCAAAAGGTAAAGTTGAAAAAACCAAAAATGGACTTCGCTTTACGAATGTTGAAGTTAAAGCGAAAGTAACTCTGGGCAGTGCCGGTTCGGCTGAAAAAATAGAGCAGATAGCCCAATTAGCTGAAAGGTATTGCCTTGTTTCCGGCTCGCTGGTATGCCCCGTTCAATATAATGCCGAAGTGGTTGACTAAGGTGTGTCGTTGATTATTGCAGACAAGAAAAATTATCATAAAATGAATTGCAATAAAATTGGGATTGCTATGGACGGAAGCGCCCTTAAAAATGAAGATAAAATACTTGAATGGATTTTGAAAGAGGTTAACGATGAGCTCCATACAATCAATCACGAATATTTCAATTAAACACTATCGGGCGGTTACAATCGTAATGGTTGCCTTTACTGTTATTCTCGGGGCATTAATACCGTTAATCAAGGTCGATACCGACCCGGAGAATATGCTCTCGCCGGATGAGCCTGTGAGGATATTTCACAACCAAACGAAAAAACAATTTTCTTTGAGTGATATTGTTGTTGTAGGCATTGTCAATAATAAAGACCCGAATGGTGTTTTTAATTCATCCTCGTTAGCTAAGGTGTATGAGCTGACGGAATTTGCAAAAACACTTCGCTGGCCCTCTGAAGAAGACCCCAACGAACAAATCGGAGTTATAGAAGTCGATTTACTCGCGCCTTCGACGGTTGACCACATCGGCCAGGGCGGCCCGGGCGTGGTTACGTTTGAGTGGTTAATGAAAAAACCGCCTGCTGCTGACGCCGAAGCGCTGGAAATCAGAAATAAAGCAATGTCCAACCCTTTGCTAAACGGGACGCTTGTTTCCGAAGATGGAAAGGCTATATGTCTGTACCTGCCTTTAACGAGCAAGGATTTAAGTTACCGGGTATATAGCAGGCTGAAAGAAAAAATCGCCGCGTTCGAAGGCGACGAGGAATATCACATAACAGGTCTTCCGGTGGCCGAAGACACCTTTGGCGTTGAAATGTTTATCCAGATGGCCATCTCGGCGCCCCTGGCGATGGTGGTGATTTTTTTACTTATGCTGCTTTTCTTCCGTAAAATTGTCCTGGTTATCTCGCCGATGATTGTGGCAATGGTTTCGGTCATTTCCTCTATGGGGCTTCTAATCGGCCTCGGTTTTCCCGTACACATAATGAGTTCGATGATACCGATTTTCCTTATGCCCATAGCCGTCGTGGACTCGGTTCACATTCTTTCCGAGTTCTTCGACCTTTACACCAAAGAAAAGGGCAGAAAAAACACGATTCTGGAAGTTATGAGCAATCTGTTTATGCCCATGCTTTATACTTCTTTAACTTCGGCCGCCGGCTTTGCCTCACTGGCACTTACACCGATTCCACCGGTACAGGTATTCGGCATCTTCGTTGCCATCGGCATTATGATTGCCTGGATATGCACGATTAATTTTGTCCCCGCATATATAATGATGATAAAAGAAAGCTCGCTTGAAAACTTCGGCCATGCAACAAAGCATGCGGAAAAACAAAACCGGCTTGCCAAATTGCTCAGTGCGACCGGAAGGGTTACCTATGCCAAAGCAAAGCCCATTCTCGTAATTATTCTGATAATTACTGCAATAGCCCTATACGGTATTACGCGAATCCGGATTAATGACAATCCCGTTAAATGGTTTTCCAAAAGCCACCCTATCCGGCAGGCGGACATAGAGTTAAAAAAACATTTTGGCGGGACTTATATGGCCTATCTTGTATTCGAGCCTGGCGAAGATAAAGGGCTCTCATCACAATATATAAGCGGCCTTAAAAAGCGCCTTTCGGAAAAGCTGTCAGTCTTAAAAGAGGAATTACTAAATACCCCTGCAATCGCTCCGGAGCTGGAAAAGAATATTTCCCAATACGCCTCAGATGCTGATAGTAAGGAGGATTTACTAAAAAAATTACGCGAGTTAGCCAACGTGAAGCTGGAAAAAGCCGAAGACAAGGATTATGACCTTTGGTATGAGCTTGTCGACTTTTTCGAGCTGGAAGCTGAGCGGCTAAAACCTTTCAAGCAGCCCAATGTCCTGCGGTACATCTCGAAATTACAGGAACATCTCCAGAAGTCCGATCTTGTCGGTAAAAGCAACTCCGTGGCGGATGTTGTCAAAAAAGTCCATCAGGAGTTCATTGACGGCAAGCCTGAAAATTATAAAATTCCCGGTTCTTCGAATGCTGTTGCCCAGTGTCTGCTGCAGTTCCAGAGCAGCCACAATCCGGATGACCTCTGGCATCTGGTGACCATTGATTATATGCACACTAATATCTGGTTGCAGTTGCCCAGCGGTGACAATAAGGATATGGAAACAGTCGTTAAGGCAGTTGATGAGTTTATCGGCGAAAATCCGCCGCCGGTCCCGCTAAAATACGATTGGGCGGGACTGACCTATATAAACACCGTATGGCAGAACAAGATGGTCTGGGGCATGCTCCAGTCTTTTATGGGCAGCTTCATTATTGTCTTTATTATGATGGCAATACTGTTCCGTTCCCCTCTGTGGGGAATCGTATGTATGATACCTCTTTTGATAACCATAGTTGTTATCTATGGCATAATCGGCCTCGTTGGTAAGGATTACGATATGCCCGTGGCGGTGCTGAGCGCATTGACACTCGGTATGGCCGTTGATTTTGCAATACATTTCCTTGAACGTGCACGCGCAGGTGTTGCAGAAACCGGTTCATGGCAGAAAAGCGTCGGACTGATGTTCGGCGAGCCGGCCAGGGCGATATCCAGAAATGTTCTGGTAATTGCGATTGGATTTTTACCCCTCTTGGCCGCAACTTTGATACCTTATAAGACAGTGGGAATATTCTTATGTGCGATTATGGCTCTGTCAGGCGCTGTTACACTGCTGGTATTACCGGCTGCACTGAAACTCCTGGAAAAAGTGTTGTTCAGGAGGGTAGGTCAGCCGAAATCGGCAACGTGCAACTGTGCTTTCTGTCTGATTATCTCGATAGCAATAGCGATTTTGCTGGCAGTGAATCTGCATCAGTACTGGAAGCTGGCTCCGGGCAAATTGGCCTTCATAAGCTTAATAGCGATACCAATAATGGCACTTTCCTGCGGGATAATGTCACGCAGACAGGCCTGCAATACGGCTGCCGAGAGAGAAAAAGAAATTGAAAAGGACTGATTTTTCAGGAGGTGGATTATGGCTATTGAAAGATGTTTAAGAGGAATTGCAGGTTTTTTTGTGCTGCTAAGTGTTTTACTGGCACATTATCATTCGCATTCTTGGCTGTTTTTTACCGGTTTTTTCGGCTTGATTTTTTTGCAGTCGGCCTTTACGAACTTCTGCCCGATGATTACCATATTAAAAAAGCTTGGTGTTAAAAACCAAAGTCAGGTTGAAAAAGAAAACGGAGGTGTAAAATGAAACAGATATTAACGATAATATTAATTCTTGGCTTATCACTGCCGCTTTTTGCCGCCGGCGAAAATGGCCCATCAAATGAAGTACCTGATGTAGAGACTATCGTGAACAAGGCCAACATTGTTGCTTATTATCAGGGAAAAGACGGCAAGGCAAAAGTCAAAATGACGGTTACGAACAAGCAGGACCAAAAGCGCCGGCATGAATTCAACATCTTAAGAAAGGACACCGAAGACGGCGGCGACCAGAAATATTTTGTTTATTTCTTAAGGCCCCCGGATGTTCGCAAGATGGTCTATATGGTTCACAAAAAAGCCGACCCGGATAAAGATGACAACAGGTGGCTGTATATGCCTGCTTTTGACCTGGTAAAGCGAATCGCCGCCGGCGACAAACGAACCAGCTTTGTAGGCTCGGACTTTTTATACGAGGATGTTTCAGGAAGAAGCCTTAAAGAGGACACGCACGAGCTTATCGAAACCGCCGATAAGTTTTTTGTTGTGAAAAATATTCCCAAAAAACCGGACACCGTGGAATTCAGCTATTACAATGTCTCGATAGACCGCAAAACTTACATGCCGATGAAAATGGAGTTTTATGACAAGGAAAATAAGCTTTATCGTGTTATAGAGTCAGCAAAAGTTGAAATGATTCAGAAATTTCCCACCGTAGTCAAATCGGTCGTTTCCGACCTTAAGACCGGAAGCAAGACAGAGATGGAATTTGCCGATGTGAAATATGATATTGGCCTTAAGGATATCTTTCAGGAAAGGTATTTACGCAGACCGCCACGAGAGGTAACGAGATGACACGGTTCCGGATTATCATAACTTTAGCGGCGCTCTGGATGGTTACAGACGCCACTTTGCCGGCTGAAACCGCCGCTTCTGAAGAAAAAACCGATAATTCCATCTTTTCAAAACTGCCGCCGATAGAGATACACGGTTTTTATGACAGCAGAACGGGATACCGAACCCGAAACGATAAATACGAAAAAGATATGTCGATTATGGAAGATCGACTCCAGCTCGATTTGTCCTCTTACCCTGAATGGGGAGACCTGAAAGTCAAGGGTGATGTGATCGGAGACTGGGTTACTGAGCGGGGCGACTTTGACCTGCGTGAAGCCAACATATTCCTCAGGCCGAATGACTTTCTGGATTTGAAAGTCGGAAGGCAGGTTTTGACCTGGGGGACGGGGGATTTGATCTTTATCAACGACCTGTTCCCGAAGGATTGGCAGTCTTTCTTTATCGGCCGGGATAATGAATACTTAAAAGCGCCCTCCGATGCCCTCAAAGCCAGCCTCTTTGGAGACTGGGCTAATCTTGATATTGTTTATACACCTCGATTTGACCCGGACCGCCATATAGATGGTACCCGGCTCTCATACTGGAACTCAAACCTCGCCCGGCTGGCGGGCGAAGATGCTGTCATTCATACCGACAAGCCCAATAGCTGGTTCAGAGATTCCGAATTTGCGGCCAGGCTGTATAAGAATATTAACAATTACGAATTCGCACTTTATGGTTATCGCGGCTACTGGAAAAGTCCGAGCGGACAAAATGACTCGATGAGCCAGGCAATCTTCCCCGACTTAAATGTATATGGCGCAAGTGTCCGGGGGGCAATCGGCAAGGGTATAGGCAATCTGGAATTTGGTTATTACGAATCGGCCGATGACCTGACCGGCAAAAACCCCCTGATTGATAATTCTCAAATGCGGTATCTGGTCGGTTATACACAGGAAATCGCAAAAGACTTTACGGCGGGCGTTCAATATTACCTTGAGCAGATGCAGGATTTCAGCCAATACAAAAGCAATTTGATTTCTGGCCCGGCCCGCGACAGAGACAGGCATTTGATAACGCTGCGCTTGACAAAGCTTTTGATGAATCAGAATCTGCGGTGTTCTCTTTTCACCTACTATTCACCGTCGGACAAGGATGTTCATATACGCCCGAATATCAATTACAAGCTAAACGACAACACGGCTCTGGAGATTGGTGGAAATATATTCTTCGGTGATTACTCGAATACTTTCTTCGGGCAGTTCCAGAATAATACCAATGTGTATGCAGGTATGCGCTATAGTTTCTGACCGGCATCTGTTTCCGGAGCGTTCTCCTGTTGTTCGGGCACTACTACGACGTTAACGGTTGCAGTAACATTTTCAGTGAACTTAAGCGTTACTGCATGCGTGCCGACCTGTTTTATGTGCTCGGGAAGCTGAACAATCTCGTCGGCTACTGCGAATCCCTGCGCACGCAGGTTCGCCGCTATCTGACGTTCATTGACCGAGCCGAATAAATGCCCCTGCTCGTTGGCTTTGGCTGCCACAACTGCCTCGGCCCCTTCCACCGCTTCGGCGGCTTTTTCGAGTCGTTTGCTGTCACTGATACGCTGCTCTGCACGCTTGGACTTTTCTTCGGCTATTGCCCTGATGCTGGCCTCGTTTGCCACTTTTGCAAGACCCTGAGGCAGCAAATAATTTCTTGCGTATCCGACGTTGACTTCGACAACGTCACCAAGCCAGCCAAGTTTCGTAATATCCTCACAAAGCAAAACCTTCATCGTGTTAGGCATTTTAGGCATTTTTTCCCCTTGAACATTTTTCCCATAAGATATATATCTTTTGCTTCTCTTGTGAATATCTAATGGGCTTCATATTTTATCTTTCAAATCATATGAACCGTGCGTCCTTAATCGATTCACCAACTCCCAATCAAACAGTAAACGGCAGCAATGCCATGTAACGGGCGCGCTTGATTGCTTTTTTCGCCTTTCTTTGACAGCCGGCGCAGTTGCCGCTGCGCTTACGTGAGTATATTTTCCCGCGATTGGTCAAAAGCTTTTGCAGTGTACCAATATCTTTGTAGTCAACGTACTTTATACCTCTTCTGCAAAAACGACATTGTGTTTGTTCGCGGGCTCCTGCAAAGCCTGGCTTTTTTCTGTTATTATTTCTTCTTGTATTATTTCTTCTGTTATTACTTCTTTCTATCATCTTGTACCTGCCTACTTTCGTATTTCATATCTCGGATTTTCCTTCTGACCACGAATAAATTCAGTTACCAAATATCAAAAACTCCAAATCCGTAAATTCGCTTCTTATAAACGATTTCGGTTCAAAACGGTATATCGTCTTCGGTTGTCTGCTGTTTTGCTTCAGTTCCTGTTCTGTTTGCGACTTGCCCGTCACCGCTTCCGCCTCCGCCTCCGCCGATAAACTCAAAATTCTCAACTGTAACTCTCAGTTTACTCCGCTTAGTGCCATCCTGTGCCTCCCAGCTATCGAAAGTAAGACGCCCTTCGATAAACAGAGGATTTCCCTTTTTGCAATACTTATTGACAACTTCAGCTCTCTTGCCGAACATTCTGCAGTCCACAAAACACGTTTCCTCCCGTTGACTGCCATCCTGTCCTTTCCAGTTACGATTAACAGCCAGCCCGAAATCAACCACCGGCGTCTGGTTCGGTGTATATGACAACTGCGGATCACGGGTTAAACGGCCCATCAGCAAAATCTTGTTAAAATTAGCCATTCCTTCACTCTTCTTTCTGCTTCGACCTTAAATTCGTTTATCCGGTTACATACCTGACCTGAGAAAAAACTTAAGGCCATAGCTGTTCTTTTTCGTCAGCTTGTTCGGAACCTTCATTCTGCGCCTGTTCCGGCTGCTTTTCTATAACTTCTTCCACCAACGTACTCGCGCTTGATACTGCATTTACATCTGATACCTGTAAATCTCCGCTTTCTTCTTCAGGGATCTGCTTTGTTTCTTCTGTTTGCTCGATATCTTCTGCCTTCTTGGTTTCTACAACCTCTTTCGCGGCGCTTACTGGCTCCGCTTCTGTTTCCTGTGTCGATTCCTCGCTTTCTTGTTGTGTTCCCTTTTCCTTTTCCAGCTTCGTTGCAGGAGTATCTTTCTCAATATCGTCTTGACTGAGCCTTTCTGCGCTGAGAATCAGAACACGCATGATTTTCTCCGAGAGCCGAACAGACTTTTCTATGTCCTGTATTCTTCCACCGTCGACCCTGAAATAACTAAGGATATACGTCCCTCTGCTTTTGCCTTTAATATCGTAGGCCAGTCGCCTGTCGTCCCACTTTTCTATCGAAACAATCTCAGCCTCAGCCTTTTCCAGTATCTTTCTGATGGCCGCGATAATCCCGTCCCAATCTGAACCGGCCAGGGATGAATCGATAAGAAACATCCCTTCATATAATTTGTGCTTCGCTACGGTTTCCAAGCTAATTACCTCCCTATATAATTTCTCATTTTGTGTCCAGTTTATCTGTTTTAATTTATTCAAAAAAGCTTCTGCAAAATCGAGGTTAGGCATACTTTGGAAAGAAAAAATTGCCTTTTAATTTTTTCTTTCCAAAACTATTAATTGTTGACCGCCTCGCGGCTGTTTGATTATTTAAGAATATCAAAAACCTGATTTCCTTAAATAATATATGCCTAACCTCAATTTTGCATAACTTTATTACTCTAAACCTTATAAGGCGCGACAATTAATCATCGTACCTGTTAAATTCGTTCATTGCTTTCTCTGTGCCGTATTCTATCCAGCAAAGAACTGCTTTTCGCGCCCTCTCTATTGCCTCGGCCAGCAATGGCTCCTCTTCTTTCGCCGGCTTATCGAGAACATGATCCACTGCATCTTCTTCACTGCTGCGGCCAATGCCGATTCGACAGCGGGAAAATTCATTTGTGCCGAGTTTCTCGATAATATCTGCCAGACCATTATGGCCCCCCGCCGAGCCTTTCGCCCTGATTCGAATCCGACCAGGCTCAAGGTCCATATCGTCCGTTATCACCAGCAGGTCTCTAACGGAAAGCTTGTAAAAACCCACCGCTGTTGCTACTGCCTGTCCGCTGAGGTTCATAAACTGCCAAGGCTTTAATAGTATTAACTTTTTATCTGCAAATGCAACCGACCCGAATCGGGCGCCGAATTTTCTTTTCTTTACTTCTGTCTCCAGCATCTTTGCCAGAGAATCAATTACCTTAAATCCCATGTTATGTCGCGTATTAGCATACTCATCGCCCGGATTACCCAGGCCGACGACAATTTTCATATCGCACATAATTCAATTGTGCCCAAACTGCCTCATTATTTCTCTTCTTCCGGGGCTTTATTCTCCTCTTCTTCAGGGCTCTTGACCTCAGTAATAACCTCTGGAGTAACTGGCATTTCCTCTTCGACCTGTTCGGTCGTCTTGGCGGCGGCAACTAAATGGCATGTAACAAGGAGCATCTCCGGCGAGCTGAGCAGTTTCACGCCTTCGGGAAGCATAATATCACCGGCATGTAACGCATCGCCGACTCCGATTTCTTTCACCCATACGACGATTGTATCCGGGATGTTGGTTGCCCTGCATTCAATCTCCAGATGGTCTGCGTGTTCTTCGATGATGCCGCCTTCATGTGTGCCCTGGGCGCTCCCTGCGCCTTTAAGCTCAATTGGAACGGTCACTTTAATCGCTTCGGTAATATCAACCCGCATCAGGTCCGCATGAATGATGTTCTTACCTAAATAATCATATTGCAGGTCTTTGACAATGATCTTTTCTTTCTTTTTGTTGATTTGCACATCCATCAGCCGATGTCCGTGATGCAGCCCTTCCACGAAATTATGTGCATCCAGCGAAATGGCCACCGGCTTCTGCTTATGCCCGTACACAATAGCAGGTATCCTGCCTTCCCTTCGTACCTTTTGGACCGCTTTTGAGCCGGTCCGTTCTCGAATTTCTGCTTTCAAAAGCAATGTTTTTACCATAATCTTCTTGCCTCAAATCTGTCCCATTAACCGGCTTCTCGCAAAATGGGAGAACTTGACCTTTAATCCTTCAAATATTGTTAAACAAGTTACTTACTGATTCGTTCCTGTGAATTCTCTTTATCGCCTCACCTAACATGGATGCTACGCTTAATACCTTGATATTTTCAACCTCTTTTGCCCGTTCATTTAACGGTATTGTATTTGTGACTACTACCTCGTCAATCGGTGCCTGCTCCAGCCGTTCGAATGCCGGCGATGCAAAAACACCGTGAGTGGTACCGACATATATTTTTTCAGCTCCACGTTCTTTTAGAAGACTGGCGGCACTGCATATTGTACCTGCTGTGGCAATAATATCATCGCACATCAGGATATTTCTGCCTTCGACCTCACCTATTATCACATTGGCTTCCACTTCGCTGCCGCTCACTCGTTTTTTATACACAATCGCCAGCTCCCCCCCAAGGTGCGACGCATATCTGGCTGCAATCTTCATATTGCCGACGTCCGGAGAAACCACCGTCAGGTTATTAATCTTCTTGTCCCTGAAATACCTGTTCAATACCAGCTCGCCTGTCAGGTGATCGACCGGTATATCAAAAAAGCCCTGCAACTGCTTGGCGTGCAGGTCTATCGCCAATACTCTGTTGGCCCCGGCCGTCGTGATAAGATTGGCCACGAGTTTTGCTGTAATGGGAACACGTCCTTCGTCTTTCCTGTCCTGCCGGGCATAGCCGAAATAGGGAATAACTGCAGTAACACGGCTGGCGCTGGCTCTTCGCAGGCAGTCCAGGTAAATTAAAAGCTCCACTAAATGCTCATCAACCGGCTTGCACGTTGACTGCAAAACGAAGCAGTCTCTGCCGCGAACGTCGTCCTCGACCCTGATGGCCTTTTCTCCGTCCGGAAATGTGTCTATCTGCGCACCGCCAAGTGGAATCCCCAAGTATTTGCAGACGTTACTTGCCAGTGTCGGATTACTTTTGCCGGAAAATATTTTCAGATTATCACTTAGAAACATCTCTCAAAGCCTTTCCACCCAATTCGTTTACACTTTCTTGCGAAACCACCGTTCCGGCGTTTATATGCGAGTCGTCTTCTATCTCAAGTGGCGCTATCAGTACTGCACCGGAACCGATATAACAGTTATCACCTATATGTGTATGATAGATTTTTTGGCCGTCGAAATTGGCCGTTATCGTGCCGGCCCCGACATTAACTTTTTCTCCAACGGTAGCGTCACCCAGATAGCTGTGATGCCGAACTCGGACACCGTCGGCAAGGGTTGAGTTTTTAATTTCCGTATAAACGCCTAATACAATATCATTTTTCAAAACACTTCCGTGCCTCAAAAAAGCGAACGGCCCGATTCGACAGTCCCGGCCGATTTTGACCTCACCGTGAATATACGTAAACGGCTCGATAACCGTGTCCTGTCCGATTTGTGCTCTTGCGTCAATCCACGTATTATCGGGGTCAACTATTGTTACCCCGTTTTCCATCAGCTCCCGCTGAATCCGCTGCTGCATAATCTTGCTTGCTGCACTGAGCTGGGCTCTGCTGTTGATACCCATCGCCTCCTCGGGCGATACCGCCGTAATGGCTTCGACCTTATGACCGGTTCCAATGATACCCGAGACCGCATCGGTCAAATAATATTCTTGTTTGACGTTGTCGGGTTTAACGTTCTCCAGGGCTTCGAAAAGGACCTTATTATTGAACAGGTAATTGCTCGGATTTATTTCTTTGATAGCTAACTGTGCTTCCGTACAGTCGCTGTCTTCGATGATGCCCTGAATATTGCCGTATGCATCACGGATTATTCGCCCGTACCCGCTCGGATCGTCCAGAAGCGCCGTCGCTAATGTCGCCGCCGATTGACCCGACTCGTGCTTTTCTATAAGTGTTTTTAATGTTCCGGATCGTATCAAGGGCCCGTCGCCGCAAAGTATCAGAGTCTCACCCTCGAAATCCTTTAAATGTTCCTTACAGCACAAAACCGCATGACCTGTTCCCAGTTGCTCGTCCTGCTGCACCCAGATAATGTCGTTGTTTCCCGCGAATCTCTCTTTCACATGCTCGGATGAGAAACCGACAACGACATACATCTTCGAAATCCCGGCCTCACGACAGGTATCCAGTACATACGCCAGCATAGGCCGTCCGCAAACCTCATGCAGCACCTTTGCTAATTTGGTGTTCATCCGCTTGCTTATACCTGCCGCTAAAATTATCGCTGCTCTTTCAGCCATAAAATCCTACCGGTTCTTCCACTGTACTGCCTGTCCTTGGGGACGAAGTCTTTTTTAATCAATAATCATTTATCATTAATCATTTCAAAGCTACCCGACCAGGACTCGAACCTGGAATATGGGCACCAAAAGCCCATGTGTTACCTATTACACCATCGGGTAATACAATTGACTATTTTTTATTGACCATTTTGTTTTCCTCTTCAATAATCAATAGTCAATAATCAATAGTAAATTGATTGTCACGGAGACCGTCTTGTCCCGGCCCGATTTGGCTACGGGCACCCATTTTGCCATTTTCGTGCAAAATGGCGGCCACCTGTCGGAGGCTTGAGTCAACCACGCCGTGATACTGTTGACCCCAAAGGAAATTAATTATTGATTATTTTGATGTCCTTTCCAATTATCACTAATCAATAATCATTCCAAAGCTACCCCATGCGACAGAGCGATTATCTAATCACGAGACTATATCCGATTCGCTAAATCAAATCAACCTTTTTTTACAGGAAAATATACCCTGCCCAAAAATCCGCCCCAAAAACCAAAAAAACCCGGCAAAAAACACCTCCTACCAATAAAAAACAGCCTGATATCCCGTGTGCTGTGTGTATTAAGTGAACTTTACATTCTAAATTAGCAATTCCAAATTCTGTATTCTGCCCTTCCCATTTTCCCCAAATAATCCGTGACAAACAGACTCACATATGCTAATCTAAAACTTATGGATTTTATCCTGAATTGGCCGTAGCCCTGAGCTTGTGACCAGGGTGCGCAGCCGAAGGGGTAGTCGAATGGGCTAAGGATTATCTCCGAATGCCACATTGTTATAGTGGTTGAACATTCTGCAATGGCCAAACTCAAGCCGGCGGGTATCTGTGGTAATCTTGTGATTCCTGGGCTTATCCGTTATTCTATTGACCGTTAGTTGACTTTTCAGAAGATAAACTGTAAAAAACAAATTGAAGCTTGGAATAGTTATAATGCGTTCCGAAAAGAGGAGGCTGTTGCAGGCCGAATGACAATGTTTTGTTGAATATTTGGAGATATATCATGAACGAAGATAATCAGACAATCGAAACCGGGGGGCCACGCGAAGGACAGGAAACGTTAAAGCATGTTCTTCCACCGAACAAATACAAGTTAAAAACACTGCTGCTGTTCTCGGATTTTTTTGTCATCTTTGTATATATATACTACTTAATGATACGGAGCATAATTAAAGACGTGTCGGATGGTAGTTTTTCATTCGTTTCTAACAGGATGTTCTCGTTTTATTGCGTGTTTATCATTACCGTGGTACTTCTGGTGTTCGTGCTGATATTCAAGATGACAAAAAGTGCGAGGACAAGGTATGAAAGGGATAATGAGGTAAGGCAAAACCCCAACATAAAAGTGTGGCTGTGCGGCTTTAATTGGGGCTGGCCCATCTTATTTCTGCCCACTATGGTATTGATGATTGCCGCCGGTGCGGTAGGAATACTGTTGGATTTGATACTTGGAGGTTCGCAGGTTGTCCCCGTAATCCAGGATGTCATTGGTGGTGTTGTTCTCGTATTCGGGGCTGTCAATGCCGCGGTTGCAATATTTAAGCTTAGGCCCGTAACATTGGGGCTGTTATTAGGGGGTTTTCTCATCGTTCTGCTGATACTTTTACTCCACGGGCCGCAAACATTTCTCGGCTTCTTCAAAGGCTTCAGGCACCTGGGTATAAATATCGAGCCGGCGGGATATATTCTTCTGGCGTATGTTTGGTCTGTTTTCCTTAGGATTATATGGGTCAAAAGTCTATTTTTCTATTGGGTCTTTTTACCCAACAGGCTGGAGTTACAGCACGGTTTGTCCGAATCCAATGACTCGGTTGACAGGGATGACCTCCGGCACCAGATTGACACCGATGATGTGATTCTCAGGTGGTGGAACGTCGGGGTTATAACATTCTACTTTCCCGAACTGGACAGGCTTCCCATAACAAATGTGCTATGGGGTATCCGAAAAAAAGCGGTCTATGCCAATCGTATCGCATCGGTCAAAACCATGCAGGATTAGTAAATTTCTACGGGCTTACGCAGGGGCTTTATTGCTGGGTCGTGACTGTCCCCCAGTCCTTACCCAAAATCGCAAGGTCCTTAAAATCTACTATGTGGTCCTTATTAAGGTCTGCATCCAGATCGTTCGGGTCACCGTATTCCAACCAATTTTCAGACATCGCAAACAAATCGCGCATATCAACATTCCCATCGCTGTTGATGTCTGCCTTAATCGCGTCACTATGTAACAAGATTAACTCAATGCCGTCTCCGGTTTTGAGATTCCTTGAATACTGCTTGTCGGCGGCATTGTTCCAATGTTCGTGAACACCTAAGCTCTCCAGACGAACCACCTCACCCGCATGGTCAGGATCATAGAACGTCCCCGAACAAGGGTCATTCGCCAAGGCCGCCTCATGCAGATAATCCTCCGCTCCACCCTGCATATCATATCTTGGCTCCGGGGAGCGCCCGTACCGAACAACATCCGGCCATTCCTCCTTCACAAAGTCGTACCCCACCGAGTCAATAGCCACTGGGTCCTGAGAGGCAAAAATACTTGAAGGCCAATCGCCGTTGAAAGGCCGCATATCCCACTTGTATGGATGTGCGCCCGCATAGTAACCTCCATAAAGCCCGTCAATCAGGTAAAGGACTGTCTTACCGCCAAGCTCAGAATGCCCCATCAGGTCCACCAAAGCCCGGTAGTGGTCCCTCCCCGGGCTCCAAGGTGGGCTCTGGCCGGCATTCGGCAGGCTATAATGCATGTTGTAATAATCAAGGAATCCACCGTTCACCGGCAGGCCCGGAAGCTCCGGCCTTAGAAACCCGTGCGGGGTCCTCACAAGAGAGCCATAATGGTTCTTTGCACAAAGTGTCACCCCTGAGGAATGACCCTTCAAAATGGCAAAGTTAATGATATAGTCCGCCTCGGCAAATGAAACGGGTATATAATCCTGTACTTTTCCATTCGCCTCATTAGTGCTCCAATAAAATGGGACATCCGAAAACTCTGTTCGGGCCCTGCCGGAACCGCCGTAATTATCCAGATAGTGCACGTTCCGAAACTCCGGATGCAGCATATTCCAGTAATAATTCGGTATCATCCCGGTTGGGTCACCGATAGTGATATCATTCTGCTCAACGCCCACGGTATTTACTAATTGGCGCAATAGCGAGAGAATCATCTGCGGCGAGTTGTCGATGGTATTCATGACGCTGGACTTTTTGTTATACGTAATCGGGTCAACTTGTGCCCATGTGGCATTACAGGTGGTAAGGTTAATTTTAATAGCAATTTTTTCCCCTCCCCTGTACCCCACGTTTCCATTGCCTTGGCTGTTGTTGAAATATTTGAATATCGCGGCCCACGCTGCCGCATCGGAATTTTTCCCTGCCACGCCCCGAATTGCCTGCGAGAGCATTTTCTCTACCACCGCTAGGTCGGTATGGTCGCTTTGCCACCAGTGTCTCGGTGAATTATAGCCGTCCCAGTCGGTTGCGTCTGGGTCGTGGACCCAGACGACCCGCCCGGGATAAATCCCTCGGGCCTCACCTATCGGCCCGTGAGGCCCCCGTCGCCCTTGCGCATTGGCCGGCCGCTCCGGAAGATTGGCGAGCATAACTACACCCATCACACCTGCTATGACTAAGCACAGACACGCCAGCGCTATTCGAGACTTTTTCAGTAGCTGCTTGGCTTTCTTGAACGCGATAACCGAGACCACCAGCCCCACAAGCCAGGCGACAAAGCCCGAGGCAAGCGGCATCGCAACGCGTTGACACGGATACATCGCACGGGAAGGTTTCGGCGCGACACGAACAAGAAACCAGATAAGCGCCGATAACCCCGTGATTGGAAGTATCCATCTGGCCCAATAACATTTC
>CAZZAX010000066.1:0-30543 GCA_964653075.1 uncultured Pirellulales bacterium | reverse complement strand
ACAACGACGCGGTGGTATATCCCCGCTTCAGGCGTTGAAACGTTATGGGAGGATGGAACTCCAACTCCAGAGGCGACGGTGAGCGGAACGTCGACCGTTAAGTCCGGCGACATAGGCCCGAAAGCCGACAATTTCCTGTTCACGTTAAACGGGAGCACTAATATATCATCGATCGACGGGATCGACTTCCAGGAGACGGTTTTTCCCTTCCTGACGAACACTTTCTTCCACTTCGAACGAGGCGGCAACGACACGGGTACGTGGCATGCGATTCTTGCGGACGGTTCGCTCGGAGCGCCGGTTGCGTTCAGCGGCGCGGCTGATTATGCCGATACGGGAGTTAACGTTAATGGCCAGAATGCTTTCGGTGTGGTTTTCACAACGGACGTGCCGGTTATGGGCGTGCGAATCACGGCGTCGGGACATGATACTTTCAGCATTTCGGCACTGACGGTGATACCTGTTATCGCCACCAAGCCAAATCCTGCGGACGGTGCGCTCCATGAAGATAACTGGGCGAATCTTAGCTGGTCGCCAGGAAGATCAGCGGTCTGGCATGATGTTTATATAGGCGACAACTTTGACGATGTCGATAACGGGAGCGGCGATAGCTTTCTTGGCAATCAGGCCGGAACATTTATTGTAGTTGGATTTCCCGGAATGCCTCTACCGGACGGCCTTGTTCCGGGCACAACTTACTATTGGCGGGTTGATGAAGTCAATGAAGCCGAGCCCAACAGCCCCTGGAAGGGAGATGTCTGGAGCTTTATTATTCCCCCGAAGACTGCATACTTTCCCGAACCTTCTGATGGCGCCGAGTCTGTAGATCTGAATGCCAAGCTTAGCTGGACGGGAGGTTTCGGTGCGATACTACATACTGTGTACTTTGGCGACAATTTTGAAGATGTGAGCAATGCCGCAGGTAATCTGCCATTGGGATCTACAACCTATAATCCCGGTCCGCTTGAGCTGGCCAAGACTTACTACTGGCGTGTCGATGAGTTCGACGCCTTTGAGACTCATAAAGGCACCGTCTGGAGCTTCACTACTGAGGGTGCCGTCGGAAGCCCAGAGACTGCCAAGGGCGCTGTGGATGTCACGCAGAGACCCGTTCTCACATGGGTTCCGGGCGTCTTTGCCGATACACACCAAGTCTATTTCGGTACTGACGCAGATTCCGTGAAGAATGCTGATACAGGCTCGCCTGAGTATAAGGGCAGCGGAAACCTTGGCTCCGAGAGCTACGAACCCGGACAGCTTGATTGGAATACCACATACTACTGGCGGATTGATGAGGTCAATAACGCCAACGCAGACAGTCCATGGACAGGCCCACTCTGGAGCTTCACTACGGCCAACTTCCTAATCATAGACGATTTCGAAAGCTATAATGACATTGATGAAGGCGAACCCGGCAACAACAGGATATATCTTGCCTGGATAGACGGATACGATAATCCGGCAGTCAATGGCTCTATCGTCGGTAACTTAGAACCTCCAATTGCAGAGCAGACCATTGTTCACAGCGGCAATCAGTCGATGCCGATGTCCTACAATAATGCTGTCGGCAAATCCGAGGCGACCTTGACTTTGACCTCCAATCGTGACTGGACGGTCAATGGTGTCAACAGATTAACAATTTGGTATCGAGGCAGCTCTTCCAATGCCGCCGAGCAGATGTATGTTGCTCTCAACGGCAGCGCTGTTGTCAATCATGATAATCCTGACGCGGCGCAGAAAGGTTCCTGGACCGAATGGAATATCGACCTGACGCGCTTTGCAGACCAGGGCATAAACCTTGCCAATGTCACCTCGATTACACTTGGTCTTGGTAACAGGGTTAATCCTGTTGCAGGCGGCTCGGGTATGATGTACTTCGATGATATTCGACTGTATGCACCGTAAGCCTGAGCTTTGACCTGCTTAGATAGTGTGGTTTATATTACAGATTTGCATCTATTCGGGGCCTATGCCAATTAGGCATAGGCCCCATTTGTTTTAGATAATACAGAAGCATGATATTTATAAAATGTTTTGTCAGACTTGTTAAATTGAAACGATAAAGATGTTATGAGGAACTTTATCAAACACCGGTACAATCTATTGAAATCAGTTGCAATTTCGGAATTGATTTAGTATTCTACTGCAAATAATAGCCTTGGTAGATTTTTGAATCGTGTAAATTGTGAATTTCAGTTATATACCGATTGCTTGATTTTTGTGCGTTTTTCCCCGTGGCACAAAGATTAAAGAAACATGTTGAAACTAATTTACCGGAGTGGAGATTTAACGTTTTTAGCAGGAACGAAGAAGATGAAGACTAATTTGATTTTGATTGTGGCAATTGTAATGATGACAGCTTGCAGCACTTTAGCGGATTGGCCGGGGTATCTTGGGCCAAATCGAAATGCGACCTCGCCGGAAAAAGGGCTGCTGCGCTCATGGCCCAAGGCCGGTCCGAAAGTACTGTGGACGGTCTCACTTGGGCCGGGCTATGGCGGAGCGGCTGTAAGTGAGGGCAAAATTTATGTCCTGGACCGTATAAGCGGTAAGCAGGACGTGCTGCGCTGCCTTGATTTTGATACGGGCAAGGAGCAGTGGTCCTATGTGTACGATGCGTCGGGCAGGGTACAACATCCCGGATCTCGAAGCACTCCCGCCATTGAAGGCAGCTACCTATATACATGCGGGTCATTCGGCGATGTCTATTGTTTTGACGTACGGACACACAAGCCCGTCTGGAACAGAAACGTATGGAAGGATTTCAGCGACGATAACGTGCCGAGGTGGGCCATCAGCCAGAACCCGTTGATTTACAGGGACTCACTAATCCTGGCATCTCAGACTGAAAAGGCAGGAGTTGTTGCGTATGACAAGACCAACGGTCAGTTAAAATGGGCCTCACCCGCACTTCCAGGCAGAGTTGGCTATGTAAGTCCGTCTATTGTGAATATCGACGGCGAAGAGAATTTAGTTATGATCACGGCCGGCTCCAGAGGCGGGTCAGGCGGTGCGGTTCTGGGAATGGATCCCGGTTCGGGTAAGAGACTCTGGATATACGAAGGCTGGAGCTGTCGAATTCCAGTTCCGAATGTCACGGAGATCGGTGATGGACGGCTGTTCATAACCGGCGGGTACAAGGCCGGCTCGGCGATGATAAAGGTCGAGAAGAAAGGCAAGACATATAGCGTCACAGAGTTATATAAGACGAACGACTTCGGCACACACGTTCATCCAGCCATTCTCTATGAGGGACATTTATACGCCCATTGCTCAACGAACTCAAGACGAGACGGGATGGTGTGTATGGACCTGGACGGCAAGGTCAAATGGAAAACGGGACGTTCGCCTGTATTCGATAAGGGCGGCTTTATTCTGGCCGACGGGCTGATCTTCAGCATCGACGGCAGAGAGGGGATTCTGTATCTTATTGAGCCCGATCCTGCGGGCTATAAGGAGCTGACAAGTATCAAGCTGCTCGATACAAGGGAATGCTGGGGGCCTCTGGCCCTTGTGGACGGCAAACTGCTTATCCGTGACCAGAAGCAGATGAGATGCGTTGTTGTGCGATGATTGTGACTTTCCCGGAATAACTTCATCATTTACAAATCGTTCGGCCCTTGAGCGCTAACGATTACGCAAGCAATTATACAGTGCGATAATAATCCTGCTTCGGCATGCTCGCTGCACAAGGGGTCTCGCAGGCCGGCATGGCCAATCTGAGAGATTCTGACAAATCCTTAGCCTTAATAATCAACAGTACTAACCATAAATGTGTAACTACTCAAGCACATAATTTTCTCAATTAAAAGAATATCCTTGACGAAACAGCAGCAAATTTGGTATAGATAATATAAGTGAAACTTGTGCCTGTGTAGTCAGGCATCTGTGAATTCTTGTATTCCTGCGGGCGCATTTCTTTTAGTCTATTATAAAAAGAGGAGGTTTTATGCAAGGCACAAAGCCTGGAAATGGGAGCTATGTGCTTAGCGGACAAGTTTTGTACATTTCGATTGACGATCAATATTAAATTTTTGAAGGAGGATTATTATGTATAAGAAATTGACTGTGTTAGCTTCATTTGTTTTTGTGCTGAGCTTTGCCGTCAGCACTCAAGCTGATTTGGCGGGATATTGGAAGTTCGATGAGGGTTTCGGAACAATTGCTCATGACTCAAGCGGCAACGGTCTCGATGGCACTCTGAACGGTGATCCTCAGTGGGTCGCAGGTCAGGTTGGCGGCGCCCTGGAATTTGACGGAGATGACTCTGTTGAAATTCCTCATAATCCCCTTCTGTCAATCACCGATGAAATCACAATTACGGCCTGGACGTATATGAGTGCAAATGCAAGCGGGGAAATGGCAATTGTCAGCAAAGGGGGATGGGGGGCAAACGACCTGCCTTACGAATTAACGGAGGACGCCGGGGGCGTGATTTTCTGGCAATTTTACGATGACGGGGGCAGAGACACCTGCGCTCCTGATTCGCCGCCTGCCGATGAGTGGCACCATATAGCCGCAACCTACGACGGGCAAATCTTCAAGTGCTACATCGATGCGGAACTGGCAGATGAGTGGGCGTATGCGGGAACAATGCCGGAGAACACTGCTTCAGTTACCATCGGACAAAGGAGCAGAGGCGGGACATACTTCAACGGCATAATTGACGAGGTCGCAATCTTCAATCGGGCCCTTGGCGAAGACGAGATCCCGAATACCATGCTGGGCCTGGGTAGTGTTGGGCAGGCATTAGGACCGATCCCCGCTGACGGTGCACTGCACGAGGATACATGGGTAAGCCTTGGCTGGCGAGCGGGTGACTTTGCCGTTTCGCACGATGTGTACATCGGCGAAAATTTCGATGCCGTCAACGAAGGCGCTGAAGGAACGTTCATTGGTAATCAGGCCGAAACTTTTCTTGTTGTCGGCTTCCCGGGATTTCCTTATCCGGATGGTCTTGTTCCGGGCACAACTTACTACTGGCGCATCGATGAAGTCAACGACACCGAGCCGAACAGCCCATGGACAGGTGATGTTTGGAGCTTTAGTATTCCTCCCAAAACTGCATATAATCCAGACCCGGTCGATGGTGCAGAGTCAGTAGATTTGGATGCTACCCTTAACTGGACAGCAGGATTCGGTGCAAAACTGCACACCGTATATTTCGGTGACAATTTTGACGATGTCAACAATGCGACAGGCAGTCTTCCTCAGGGACTTACGAGCTATACTCCCGGCCCGCTTAAAATGGCTAAGACTTACTACTGGCGTGTGGATGAATTCGATGCAATTAGCACATATAAAGGGAACGTCTGGAGTTTAACTACTGAAGGCGCCGTTGGCAATTCTAATCCAGCCAATGGTGCTGTGGATGTAACACAGACACCTGTTCTTACCTGGACACCGGGATTTGGTGCTTCATATGAAGTTTACTTCGGTACCGATGCAAGTTCACTTGAGCAAAAAGGCACTGGAAACCTTGGCTCCGAGAGTTATGAGCCCGGGCAACTTGAGTGGGATACCACTTACTACTGGCATGTCGATGAGGCCAATAGCACCAACGCCGACAGCCCCTGGACAGGTCCCATCTGGAGCTTTACTACGGCCAACTTCCTTATCATAGACGATTTTGAGGCTTACAATGACCTTAATCCCGATGACCCGGCGAGTAACAGGATATTTATGGCCTGGATAGACGGATTCGACAACCCGGCGATTAACGGCTCTGTAGTTGGACATGCCAATCCTCCCTTTGCCGAGCAGACTATTGTTCACAGTGGCAATCAGTCGATGCCGTTTGCTTATGACAATGATGTCGGGAAATCCGAGGCGATTTTAACATTGACTTCCAATCGTGACTGGACAGTGAAAGGTGTCAACAGATTAACAATCTGGTTCCGAGTCGGTTCGGCCAATGCTGCAGAACCGATGTACGTTGTCCTAAACGGCAGCGCTGCAGTCACTAATGATAATCCAAATGCCGCACAGGCGACTGCCTGGACCGAATGGACCATCGACCTTCAGGCCTTTGCCGACCAGGGTGTGAACCTTGCCAATGTAACTTCAATTACACTTGGCTTTGGTAATAGAGCCAATCCTGTGGCCGGCGGTGCGGGTATGGTGTTCTTCGATGATATTCGTCTGTATGCACCGTAAGCCTGGGTTTTGACCTGCCCAGATTATTCGGTTTATATTACAGATTTGCATCAATTCGGGGCCTATGCCGCGTAAAAGCAGTATAGGCCCCATTAGTATTAAAGCAATAGCGGATTACCTTCACATGTGCTTATAGAAAGTTAGAGCGTTGTGGTAAACTTATTTCGACATGGGCTGAATGATATTATTAAATACTTGCAAAATCAATTACTTATGATATCCTTTGTTGGTAACACGTACAAGTCCTGTCTGGACGATAGTGATGTCCGTGAGAATACATTCTGATTTACCAGCCAAAAGAAAAAATGGTTGTTCGTTGGGTCCGATTGAGATGTAATTCGTATGGAAAGCTAAATCTTAAATCAGGGGCATTTTTCTCTTTGGTAAGTTTTATAAGTAATGAAATGAGATAACAGGTTTTTTCAGGAGATAATCATGAAAAGCAACAGCCTCGTCACCTCTCGTCGCAGTTTCCTCAAGACCACAGGGGCAGCGGCTGCAGCGTCAACACTACCTTGCTGGTTCATAGAAGAGTGCGCCGCTCAAAGGACAAAGCGACAGGCAGTATCTATTCCGCCCAGTGAGAGAATTAATCTTGCGCTGATTGGGTGCGGCGGACAAGGCAGGGGCGATGCGAGAAATGCTAGGAGATACGGTAAGATCGTTGCAGTGTGCGACGTTGATATTCGCCATCTTAATAATGCCCGCAAAGATTTCCCCGGAGCCGAAGGCTACCACGACTTTCGCAAGCTTCTGGAGCGGAAAGATATCGATGCGGTTATCTGCGGCACGGTTGACCACTGGCACACGCTGGTCTCCATGGCAGCAATGAAGGCGGGCAAAGACATTTACTGTGAGAAGCCGTTAACCCTGACTATCGACGAAGGCAAACGACTTGTCGAAGTCCAGCGACAGACCAAACGTGTGCTTCAGACCGGTACACAGCAGCGAAGCAGCATCTATTTTCGACTCGCCTGCAATTTAATCCGTAATAATCGAATCGGCAAAATCCACAAGGTCGAAGTCTGGCTGCCTGCAGGGCTGCGACAGGGTCCATTCAAGAGCTCACCTGTCCCGGAAGGATTTGATTATGATTTCTGGCTCGGACAGACATCCAAAGTCGAATATGTAAAAGAACGGACGCACTTCAGCTTCCGCTACTGGTGGGAATATTCCGGCGGTACAATGACCGACTGGGGCGCACATCACAACGACATCGTTCTCTGGGCTCTGGACATGGATGGCTCCGGACCTGTCAGCGTGGAGGGCAGGCAATTGGTTGATATGATACCCGGCGGCTTCACTGCGGCCAGTGAGTACGAAGTTACGTACACCTATGCCAACGGCGTTGTCCACACCTGCAAAAGCACCACGGCAAGCGAATGGCACGGCGGGGTCAAGGACCCAAACGGTCAGCAGCACGGTATCAAGTTCCACGGCTCCGACGGCTGGATATGGGTTACTCGAGGCAGAATCAAGGCCAGTGATCGGCAGATTCTCACTGAAAAACTTCCCGAGGATTCAAAGCAAGTTTATCTGAGTAACAACCACATGGGTAACTTTATCGACTGCGTTAAGTCAAAGGAGACTCCTATTTGCCCCGCTGAGACCGGCCACCGCTCCGCAAGTCTGTGCCACCTGGGTGTTATTGCTATTCGCCTGGGCCGAAAGCTCAGATGGGACCCAATCAAAGAAGAGTTCGTCGGTGACGCTGAAGCGAACAGGTACATTGCCCGTGAGATGCGCAGGCCTTACGACTACAATATGATCTGAACATCAGCTTGTTTATTACAGAGATTGATAACAATTAAATTAATGTACAAAACTATCATAAACCGCTTGTCAATGTCGAAAAAGATGCTATAATACAAGCGTTTCCTTAAACATCATCCTGGTAAAAAATTATCACGGAACATTTCGATGGCAGAGACAATTACCGGAATACTGAAATGTATCAATAAACGACAGTTTGCGATACGAACCGCCGAACGTTCTTATCGGCCGGGGCGGACCGAAGTGATGGTCCATCCGGATTTAAATCGCCGCTTTACCCTTACCGAAGGAGCAGCCGTCACCGGTCAGGTCGAGCGGAAGAAAGGCCATCTCAGATTGGTGTCCATTGACTCCCTCGGAGGTATGCAACCGGAAGCATTTCAGAAACGCAAACGTTTTTCCGACTTGATAGTGATCGATCCGCATGAAAGATTTGACCTTGGCAGTAGCGGCCAAGAGAGTATGCGTATAGTTGACCTCATCGCACCGATCGGCAAGGGTACAAGGCAACTGATCGTCTCACCGCCCAAGGCGGGAAAGACCGTTCTGCTTGAACAGACTATCCAGGCGATTCGCCAATGTTCTCCCGAAAGCCGCATCATTGTACTTTTGGTGGATGAGCGGCCGGAGGAAGTCACGCACTTTCGCAGGGCTGTAGAGGATGTGGAAGTGGTGGCCAGTACAAGTGACCACAGCACCGAAAAACATATTGAACTCACAGAGCTGATACTCGCTCACGTTCAATCAGAACTGGAGTGCGGGCGCGAGGTGGTTCTGCTGATTGACAGTCTTACGCGTTTGGGAAGAGCGTTTAATAACAGGCCTCGTCGGCGAGGCGCACCTCGTCGTCACACCATGAGCGGCGGACTGGAAGCAGGCATACTGGAAGTCCCACGCCGTCTCTTCGGACTGGCACGTAAGATTGAAAACGGAGGTTCCGTCACAATTATTGCAACATGCCTGATTAATACCGGCTCCAAAATGGATCAATTGATATTTGAAGAGTTCAAAGGAACGGGTAACAGCGAGATCGTCCTTGACAGGTCTTTGGCCGAGGCGAGAATCTTTCCCGCCATCAACATCCCGGCCAGCGGTACACGAAAGGAAGCCAAGCTCTACAGCCAAGATCATAGTCGCGGCCTGGCCACGCTCCGGCGGGTTTTGTCGAACTACGAACTTCGAGAAGCCATGGATTCTCTATTTAAGTTGCTCAGGAAATATCCTGCAAATGGAGAGTTTCTGGAGAGTATGTGTTCCGGAAGCTGAGAGAATAATAAAAACACATTTTGGGAGGACAGGTTAAGATATTGCAATTGGAAGTGTTTGATAAAAGAAGGAAGGCAAGGTGCTTTTCAATGAAAATGAGGATTACATTCGACTGATGAGTGAATACAGCTTTGAGTATTGAAGTGGTTTGCCAGTAACTACTGATATTTTTATGCCATATATTTTTCTTTAGGCAAATTCCAACAGCGGCCCGGGCAACAAAAGGTGACAAAATCCAGGCACATTTTTCTTAATCTGAGATTTGAGTGAAACGTGTCTGGTCGAATTGAGTAGAAATTTCTCTTGCATCAGTAACAAATCTTAAGAGCATCGCGATTTTGCTTTTGACACGGGCTTTTCGATAAATATTTCTTGTGTGTGTTTTTACCGTACCGGGGCTTATGCGCAGAAATTTAGCTATTTTATCATTGTGCAGACCCTGACAGATCAACTCCGCGATTTGGCACTCACGAGGTGTTAAGTTATATCGCTTCTTAACATATGACCACTCCTTTTCGCTAAGCAATATAATGTCGTAGTCCCTGCCGCGAAAATCACTGCCGGCAAAATTCTCAATTGGCGGATTTGGCGATTTTTGCATGATTAATTGCCCTCCTGTAACTGTTTGAGCAAAAGTTGTGCCTCGTCCAGCTCTGAAGTTGATAAACCCCCGATTTGTCTTTTCGGGTCAAAAGCCTGGTTCATTTCCAAAGCCTGGTTCAGATGTTCAAGAGCTTTGACATTTTGTCCGAGTTTGGCAAAAGTTTTTGCTAAATGGAAATGTGAACCGATAGCCGCCGGTGTTCCAGTCGGATACAGTCTGATGCACGTAGTAAAATCCTCAACGGCCTTGTCGAATTCACCCATTTGGTAATATATAACACCGCGGGTGTCGATAAGATCAACGTATTTCGGGTATATTTTTAGTCCTTTTTGAGCAAGCTGAAGTGCCTCCCGGAACATACCTTTGTCTTCACACATTAACCAGGCCAGATTATTTATGACGATTAGATTATCAGGCTGAATCTCAAGCACCCGTTGATATAACGGTATCGATTCGTCAGAACGACCGCTGGTTTGCAATAGTATAGCGAGGTTAGTCATAGCCTCAATAGAATCAGACTCGTTTTTAAGTACCATGCGGAATATATCTTCTGCTGTTTTTTTGGCCCGGCTGTCATTAATTGCCATCAGGCTCCTGGCAATATTGATGAGTATTAGGCTATCTTTTTCAGATTGAAGTATAGAATCAAATTTCTTTTGAGCATCCGCCTTGTTACCACTCTTGTGCAATGCTACCGCAAGGGCAATTTTAATTCTTCTCTCTTCAAGGGTGCCGACGCAAGAGACTAATTGTGCTTCGAGAAGATTTACTGCTTTCTCAGGTTCGCCAACTGCAATATATACCTTGGCCAGAAGAAATGCGGCCTCAGTATTGTTCGGGTCCACTTCACGCAGCGCCTTGAGAGTTGGAATCGCCAGAACCGGTGACCTATCTGCCTCGGCACGAGCTTTCAGCAGGAGTAAAGCCCTATCATTGGGTGTATATGAAAGACCCCGAAAAGCGATTTCCATAGCTTTTCCGGCCTGTTCCTGCCTTAGCGAAATTTCTCCAAGAAGCTCCCAAGCCCTGCTGATTTCGGGTTGGTCTTCGGTCATCTTCCGAAGAATCTGTTCAGCCTCTTCAATAGCCGGAGCTGTTCTTTCGGTACGCAGTAAACCCACTTTGAATAAAAGCAGGTCAGTATCATCAGGATTTGATTGTAGAGCTTCATCAAGGATGGTCTTTCCCTGAAGAACTTTGTCAGTATCGTCTGATTTTAAAAACAGCGAGATAGCCTGCTTTTGTATTAGGATATTGCTCGAGTCCAAAGAAAGTGCATTTTGAATATCAGCAATCGCTTTATCCGTCCGGCCTATGGAATTGTACAACACGCTCCTGACCATCCAAACCTCAAGGTTGTTTGGTTCGATAGCAGCAGCGTGCTCAAGGTCTTCTATCGCCTTATCAGTCTGCTTGAGAGATGCGTTTGTTCGAGCACGAAAGATATAAGCTGATGCATTGTTTAAGTTCTTTACCATTTCATCACAAAGTCTCAACGCCTCTGTTGTCTTGTTCTGACTAAGATTTAGCCGGACTTGCGCATCAGCTATCGTCAGTGAATTCGGGTCCTGGATTTTTAGCTGTGTCAGCAATTTTTCAGCCTCGTCAAATTTATTCTGCTGCATATTAAGCAATACAAGGTAAAAGCGGTTAGCCTGGTTATTGGGGTCATTGCTTATAAAATCCTGAAGAATATCTGAGGCCAAACTAAACTGGCCGTGCCTTAAGTGGCTTTGCAGTTGAAATTGCTTAAGTTGCGATTTATAGAGCTCTTGTTGAGAATCGCCGACACGCTTGAGAAGCTGATCCACCTCGTCAAATTCCATTGACCTGGAGAGTACATCAATAAACGGGATTATTATGCGAAGGTTGTTCGGAGAGCGGCTAAGTGCTTCACGATATGTTGAAATTGCCAGTTGTAACTCATCGGAACGATTATAAGCATCCGCTAAGAGCATCCGACTTTCCAGGTCATTCGGATTTGCCAGTAAGTTTTCCTGTAGAAGTGAAACAATTTGCGTGTAACGAGCTTTAAAATCGTCGGACAAAAACCATATTCTTGCTTGTTCATATAGCCATTGCCAACCTTCCTGGCCCTCGAGAGCCTTGATATCGTTAACGATCTGCTGGACTCTTTCAGGGTCGTTGATAACTTGTCCGCAAAGTAAAAGCCCTCGTTTTAAGGGAATGTCTTCAGGCAGTTTTTTCACAAGTGTATTAAGAAGTAAGTAAACATTGTCTTTTTGATTCCATCGAATATAAAATTCCGCAAGCAGGAGGCCTAATGTACGTTTGTCGACAGGCTGATCGATGCGCTCTAACGCATCTTTAATAATTTCTTCACATTTTTCCTTATCACCTTTCCGGTCTAATAAAATTGCAAGGTATCTTACCGGCTCAATAGCCTGTGGAAACTCCTCCAATGTTTTGAATAATATCGATATTGCTTCATCTGTCTTATCCTGAACAACAAGTAACTCAACTTCAGCCATAGCAGTCTTTACCCACGAGGGATAGTCTTTCTTCAATTGAGCTACCAATGCCCGGGCATCCGTGAAATTGCTCTGCTGCAGTGCATGCTGGAACTTCAAAAGTTTGAACTTAGGAAGGTTGCCTGCCACCTTTTCCAAGTCCTGTAACGTTTGAGCAATTTCGCCCGCTGAGCCCGCCACCTGCAATTGCATTTGAGCCTGCAAATACAGTAAAGAAGATTCAGGGTTTTCCGGCGAAAGCTGCTTTGCCGCTGCAGCGTGTCTGAATGACTCAGCCCAATTTCCGCTCTTCGCTAACAGCCTGGCCAATTCCAGATGTCCAGTAATAAGATTAGGTCTTTCAGAAACGAGGGTACGTAAATGCTGAAGTGCTGATTGTGTATTACCTACACGAGATAGAACTGACGACAAAGCCAATCTAATCTGCGCAGACGTATTACCCAAACCCATCGACTCCTTCCAATGTTTTATGGCCTCAAAGAGACGGCCTCTTTCGGCGGCCAAAAGACCTTCCAGGAATGCAACTTCTCTCGGCGCAACATCTTTTTGATTCATTTGAGAAATACAGTCGGCAGCGCGGTCGAGCCGGCCGCACCGGATAAACAGTTCCGTAGCTGTTGGCATAAAATCCCATGGCTGAGAAGAAAGCTCTTTTAAGCTGTTCTCGGCAATTTCTAACATCTTTTCCTTTGAATTTGACTTCAGTGCAAGTTCGGCCCATATTACCCACAGACCCAGATCTGTCGGCGAGGCTGATTTGATTGCCTTTAGATGTTGCTCGGCTTTATCAAGAATGTTTGCATTAATAAATTCCCTAGCAAGACGTAACTCCACATTAGGATCAGATAAATCCAGTTTTTCGGCTTGTTCAAGGTCAGCTAAAACCTTGGAAAATTCTTTGCTTATTCGATAGAAACCGGCACGGACTGTATATGCCAGGGCCGAAGAAGGATTTTTATTTACCGCTTCATTAAATATGCTTTCCGGAGAATCCGGGACATCATCAGGTCGGCTTTTGGTAAGTTGTCCTAATGCTTCATAGGCTGATATCTGGTCAGGATGTTCCTGTATTATGGCCTTCAATTCCGCCGCTGCTTCACCGAACTTTCGCTGCCCGACCAGCGCCAGGGCCAACATCCTGCGAAGCTTAGGAGCAGGATCGTCATTGTTGTCGAGATATTTCGAGGCAATTAACTCGGCCTCGCCAGGCATATACTTAGATAAATATAACTCAGTAAGCCGCATAGCAGCTTTGGAATTGTTTTTATCCATCCTCAAGATAATTCGATAAGCATTTAAGGCTTGAGAAATATTACTGCGTCGTAAAGGTCTGATTTTAAGATGTGCCTCGGCGTATTTCATTAATACGGGAACATCATTCTGCTCAATAGCGAGATAACGACCTAAATTCTCTGCTGCCTCGCTCCATTTTTGTTCATCATACGCTTTATTGCCGAGAATAAGGCCCTGGTCAGCCCTGTTAGTTCTTTGCCATCGGCGCAGTCCAAATGCGGTCACACCCAAAACAGCTATGCTGATTATCAGAACAATCGCCAGTTTCCAGTTAAAGTATCTTTTTGCCATTTCCTTATCCTTTCTCGTAATTAGAATTGGCTGATGAAGTTATCAAATAGTTTTTTAGTTGTCTTCCAGGATATCCATAAGTCCATCCGTAGCGACAGATTTCGAACATATTCGATGTCATAATGTATCCACTCCTGAAAATCTTTCATCGGCTGGCGTGTTCTGCAAATCTGCCAAAGTCCCGTGATCCCCGGGCGAACAGACAACCTGGCATCACGCCAAAACGGACACAACGTATTTTCTGATTCAGGAGAAGGCCTTGGACCAACTACGCTCATCTGGCCGAGCAATACATTGATGAATTGAGGTATTTCATCTAAATATGTCTCTCGCAGGAATCTGCCGACGGCACTTAATCGCGGGTCATCATCCATCTTGAATTGCGGGCCATCGACCTCGCTAACGAACCGAAGCTTATCCTGCATCTTATCGGCGCCGAGCTTCATTGTCCGAAATTTCAGGCAGTTGAATGTTTTTCCATAGCGTCCCTGCCGTTTATGCCTAAAAAACACCGGGCCGGGTGAAGTGAATTTTATCGACAAGGCGATGAAAGGTATTACGGGAGCAAATAGAACCAGTACTATTATTGCAACGAAACAATCAGTAATTCGCTTTAAGCCGCCGGTGTAGGAAAATCTTGACCAGTAGCGGAAACTCTTATTGATGTGTCGTTTTCGATCCGATTCGAAGACCGGAGTGTAAATTTGCTTTTCACGATTGTCAGTTGAGCCAGACAGAAGCTTCCAATCATACGGCGGTCCTCCTACAACACTGTCCTGCACAAGTTTGTTCCGTGGTATCGACACTTCCGAGCCGATGATAGATGAGTTTATTACCGCCCCTTTTCCAATTTTAACGTTGTTTCCAACAAGGGTTGGTCCAATCACCGTTGTCTTCGGGCCAATATAAACATTTTTTCCCAACAATACCTTCCCAACTAATTTTGAATCCTGTGATATTTTATTTGAATTATAAACTTCGAGTTTGGAATTTCTCATTTTCGAAATTCCGATCCTGCAAAAGTTCAGCAAGCCCTCGTGGGTTTCCAAATCAAATACAACTCCGCCCATATTAGCTCCATACAGCCTCAATGAATTCGAACGGCACTTGTCTAAAAGCGTGGAAAACGATTGAGGTAAAGCACCATTTACAAGAAGCTGCTCAACAATACCGGTTTTAACAAAAAGATGATGAGGCCAATTTTCGGAAATGGGGGCAGGCTCGGTCGAATCATAATACAATCGACGAAAACCTGCTACTTTACCCTGAGCTGTAAATCGCATTTTTTCTCGTTTTTCCAACAGGTTCGGCTCGACATTAACCGCCAGCACATCGGCCTGGATTTTAGCCAGCAACTGATTGAGCAACTTTTCATCAATTTGAGTGGCAAACCGGGCATTGGAAATAACAAGCCAGAATTTTCGCTTAGCTTTCTGCAGAAAGTCCGGACAGATTGGCACATTTTCAATATAAGTTACTGTCTTTAACCTGGGCGAATGAGATTCAATGTTCCACTTTTCAGGAATAGCACACAAGATTTCTTCATTGCGGCCCCACGGTAAACATCTGCTTAAACCATCGAGAACAACACCGGCAACGGGCTCATTGGCCAGAGCAAACCTAAATAAACTATCATTGTCGCCTTCTGTGTGCGAAACGGCCGAATTTTCTTCGTGTACGATAACCAGATTCATTTGCGAATTAAGAACCAATGCCTTGTGGTGAATAATAATCTAATCTTCGACTTGCTGATTCAACTCAGCAGATGTGGAATTTTCCGGATTGTCTTCTATGCTTTGTGTATTGACCAGCGGCTTTCTCTTTCCTCGCCTGATACCCCCTCTTGATTTGGCACTTTGTGTATAACGTTTCAAGTCGCTACGAAAATAACTATGCTCCGATGGTACGTTACTCAACACTGTGCCCAGCACTTTTACATTTATTCGGGTCAGCCGGTCCTTGGCTTCCTTGAGATCCGGCGTAGTAGTGTGGCCGGCATAGCTGACTAAGATAACCGCATCTCCAAGCGTAGCCCATATAAGTGCATCAGGAAAAGCCAAGATCGGAGAACTATCTATAATCACATGATCGTAATACTGGCTGAGCATATCTATACACTGGCGCGTCCCGGGCGATGCTAATAGTTCGTAACCATTGATTCTACTTTGTGAATCAGCAATCAGCACATCCAGGCCGGTCGAAGGTATGGTATAAACTGCGTTATCAAATTCTTCTCCTAACAGCACATCCTGCAGTCCACATCTTGAGCCTGCAGGGATGCCCAGCATTTGCGCAACATCAGGTTTTCTTAAGTCGCCGTCAATAAGCAAAACTTTTTTCCCCGACCTGGACATACTTGTTGCCAGATTAACAGAAAAGGTGGTCTTGCCCTCTCGCATCCCCGGGCTTGTAATTACCAATTTACGTGGTATTCCTTCTTCATCTATCAATCCTAAATTGGTACGAATGGTTTGGTAGTCTCCGGCTATCTGTTCAGGAAGAAGATATGGTTTGATATTTTGTGAACTGGTAGTAGTGCCAATTATTCGAAGACCAATCCGTTTACTCACATCGTCAGGTGTTTGCAAACGCAAGTCCCATTTGTTTATCAGGAAAGCCAACAGCATTCCACAAGCCAGAGCCCCGAATAAAACGGCCATTATGTATTTCATACGCTCATCAAGAATAGGACCAATATCTGCCTCGTAAGCTAAACTAATCCTTGCGGGGCGCTTTCGTTCCATTTGCAATTCCTGTATTCGCCGAGTGACTTTATCATACATTTCTTTGTCCCGCTCAAATTCAAACTGATAATCCTGAATGTCCAGTTGCTTACGGCCGACTTCAATCATTTTAATATCTTCATTAGCCAGCACCTGCTGCAGATGCTTTTCATATCCTTTGGTTTGTTCCAGCTCCGCCTTTGCAGCACGCAGTTTTACTGTGCTGGCGTTAATGGCCTCTTTTTTGGCCATAACGTCGAACTCTTTAGCTACTTCCTCACGTTTGTCTTTAAGACGTAATTGAAACGCACCTATAAGTTCCTGTTTTTGTTGAAGAACCGGGTTTTCAACTGAAAAACTCTGTTGTGCCATAATCAGGTCACGTTCAAGTTGAATAATAGTTCGGGTCAATTCCTGGACCGCCGGATTGGAACTTATATAATCGTTTCGGATTCTGAGCATTTCTTCAGGCTCTATAACCTGTTGCGGAAAGTCCTCGAGTAACTGCACCTGAATATCGAGATTAATTCTGCGTGACTCTAACCTGGCAAGCTCGGCATACAGCAAAGGAATACGTTGACGTTGCTGTATAATTTCCATCTGGTCAGCAGGGTTTGTTGTTCCATACTCCTGTGCCAAAGTACGGATGTTGTTTCGATAGTTTAGCAACGCATCATCCAGCCTATCTCGTTCTTTTTCCAAGAAACCTAGTGTGCTTAACTGCTCCTTGGTTGAGCCTGTGCCCTCGACATTCATATAGGAGTTGATAAAAGCGGTTACAATCTGCCTGGCTTCTTCCGGCTCTAAGCTTTTCATAGTTATTGTTATTAGTTCGGTACGATTAGCCGGAGCGACTGTGATAACTCCATCAGATATTGCTTGTTTTAATATTACTGCAGGGTCAGAGCTTTTCCTGGTTTTCATTATTTTTTGTTTAATTTTCATGACAGGATTAGTCGGTTCACCCTTAAAGAATGAAAGGTTTTTGTCTGCCAGGCTATCTGCTGCTCCCTGCACAATCTGGTTGCTGGTAATTAGTATTGCCTGAGTGTTCATAAAGCTTTGATAATTCGTTATCCCTCCTGCGTCCGCTTCACCTGTTAAGATGTTTTCAAGAATAGGTTCAACCTTTATTGCACCTGTCACGGTGTAAAGAGGCTCAACCAGAAACCATATTGCCGGGATTCCAATTGCACATACTAAAATGAACACCAGAAGCACGATGGGCCAGCGTCGCAGTACACCTTGAATTATACTGGATGTGTTTTCAGCATAGGGTTCAGATTGAGATTCAAAGCTAACAACATTTTGTTCAATCATCTGGTCACTGTCATGATATTTTATTAAATCATTCATTTTTGCTATACCTCCAGCAGTGATTTGTAATATTAATCAGATTTCGAGCACTATTCTGTGCAATGTTTTTTAGAAATGGCCCGCCACAAGCGGGTCTCATATGTTCTTTTATTATGTCTGAGATTTTAGCTCATTTGTCGCGTTATTATTATAGCTTCTTTTTCGTCCGGAAGTGTGGTAAGTTTTTTTAAAAGCCACAGCTCAGCGATAATAGTCGCAAGTGCTAATGGCATCATTGCATATCCACCAAAATCGTGGAATAACTTTTCCCAATACTCGCCTTCAAGTATTGTGAAAAATACTGCTGTGATTGCCAATCGAATGGTGTTACATAATAATGCAATAGGCAGGCTCGAAACCAGAACTACCAGTTTTTCCCACCATGCTCGTTTGACAAGGAGAACGACCAGACCGCTAATGACGAAAAATGCAGTGATCATTCTCAGACCATTGCAGGCTTCAGCTACTGCAACGCGTACATCACCGATATGGATAACATTGCCTTCACTTATGACATCGTAGCCTACCATCTCCAGACAAAATACGGCCGACGAAGTTGCCCACCTTTGTAAAGGCAACGTAACAGCGGCCTGAACACGATTGGGCCAGGGCAGCATCAAACACAAAAACAATAATACCGTAGATACCTTTCGAAGAAGCTGCAAGCCGAACAAAAGCAGGACCAATGCCACAATGGTTAAAACTATGGATAATCTCTCTGCTGAACTGTACATATAGAACAGTCCAAAACCTCTGACGACCTGAGCAGCTATAAAGGCAAACAAACCCCAAACAGCAGGCCTGATTCGACACTGAGCGATTGTCTTACGTCTTGACCAGAGGATATAGACAGCCAGAAAAGGAACCAAAAGACCGCTGGAGTATTCATCACTTCTATGCCAAATATTCCAAAGGTCTGTAAGGCCTGCCTTGTAACACCAGAGAAAGGCAATTAGAACCAGACCACCAGCAAACCAGTGAACAAACCTGGTTTCGCGAGATTGCACCCAATTCGGTAATTTTTCATTGATTTTATGAAACAGTGGTTGTAATTCACGGTGTAATTTGCGTGCGTTATTCTGAGTAACTTTTATGGCCTGGTTAGCTAAAGATTCCAGTATCCCCTTCCGTTTACAAAGTATTGATTTTTCCTCCTCAAGTGTATTAGCCCGCAAAGTTGAGTTATGGTCGAGTACACATCGTCGGATTTGGCAGCTCGAACCTATCCTTGCACCATCCCATAGCACACTATTTACGACAACACTATCTTTACCAATAGTAACATTTTTTCCGAGTATAGCCGGTCCAAGTATGACCGCACCACTTGAGATAGAAGCTCCATTCATAACAACAGCAGGCCCGAAAATTTGCGATTCCGGGTCAACCCTGGCATTTGCTGCAATCCACACATCTTGTGAATCGGCACCCGTACAGGACTTCAAATCCAAATTCAGCTTTTGCCTTTTTTCAAGGTAACTGGCGATGCCAAACAGATATTCTTGCCGATTTCGAAAATTACCGGCGTTATTTGGTAATATTGCTGCGTGAACAGATTTGCCCGCACGCAACATTTCAGGAATTAAGCCTTCCTTGATGTCGAAGTAACCTGCCTCGGGGATGTGTTTCAGAATGTTTGTTTCACAGACATAAATCCCCGCTGGTTCGCTCTGGGATTTACTGTTTTTCCGGGTGGGATTAAACATCACCGTTAAATCGGACTGACCATCGCGATGAGCCTTTATCAATACATCTATTTCCGGTAGACATATTATCCCGGCGGGAAATACAAGATAAAGTGCATCTGTTTCATCACCTGCAGCGTCACGAATACAACCTGCAGTACCAGCCGGCAGCGGTTCATCCAAATATTTCAACTCCAAACGATTATCAGTATGGATGAATTCTGCAAGCAGTGAACCATTACCATTGGAACAGATTGTCACCTGTTTTATACCCTGGTCGGCTAAAGAAGATAACAGATGTTCCAGAACCGGTTTTCCCTGTACAGACCATAAGGCAGTTGGTAACTTTGAAGTTAACGGACATCTTCCAAAATCACGACTGCCAACAAGTATAATAGCTTTTATTAATTGTTCTTTAACAGACTTTTTATATGCCATTGTGTTTACTTGCCATTTACTTTCATATCACGGACCAAATCCACAAATCGTTTTTTCATCAGTATCTCCTTAATCTTACCGACCAGCTAAGGCCATAGGGCGTCATAAGCTGCGAGCAGCTTAGGCTCTTCATATTTCCAGGCCAGCTCATCCTGGATTCTGGCCCGTCCATATCTGCCCATTTCCTGCCGTAAATCAGGGTCATCCAGCAATTGAATGATTTTCCGGGCAAGATCAATCTCGTTGTTTCTCTCTGCGTAAAGCGATGCCCTTTGCGCTGAAAATCTTCCCTCTTTCAAATCAAACTGAACAATCGGCTTTCCCAGCGCCATATACTCCATCACCTTATTCATTGTGGATTGGTCGTTCATCCGGTTAGCCACATCCGGATTGACGCAAACATCAGCGGTGTTAAGCATCTCCAACATATCCTTATCCGGCACGCGTCCGGTGAAGGTAACATAATCCGAGACCCCTAACTCTTCGGCATAGTCTTTCAGTTTTTCTATCGCGGGCCCACTGCCCACCAAACCGAAATGCACATCTTTGCGGCCCATCTCAACTACAATATACTTAATTGCCCTCAGCAGATAATCGATACCTTCCTGTTTTCCCATTACTCCGACATAACCGACCAGGTACTTACGGCCTTTTTTTAAACTTTCATCAGGCGGCAGGATTTTCAAACGCTTTAGATTCGGCCCGCTTCGGACTACGAATACCCGTTCAGAGTCCATTCGACCCCGTTTGGTCGCAATCTGTTTGTATGATTCGTTGGTTGCTATGGAAATATCAGCCGACCAAAAAGTTAAACGCTCCAGAGCCAAAAGCATCTTATAAAACACGTCTTTTTTGCCAAACTTAGCCAGATAAAGCTCAGGATTAATATCGTGATGGTCAAATATAAATTTTCTGCCGAGCAGTTTGAACGACAAACCGATAAGGAAAATGCTGTCCGGAGGATTGCATGCGTGAATAACATCGAAACCATGTCTTATCAGAACTTTCCACGCCAGTAAATACTGCCAGAACAAGGCTGCAGAATATTCCAGTATATATCCAATCGCACCCTTAGCTTCAATAGGCAGCCGATAACGATAAATATGGATGCCCTCCAAAAACTCGTATTTTGCCCTAAAACCATCGGTACGGGGACAAATTATTGAAACTTGGTAGCCGGCGTTTTTAAGAGTTTTTGCCTCCTGCCAGACCCGCCTGTCGAACGGCACCGGCAGATTTTCAACAATAATCAAAATCCTTCTCGTCTTACCAGCAGATGCCTTCATATTTTCCTTCTTTGCTCCTTTGGCCGGTAATCCGGACAAAATCCACCATAACCTGGTCCTCTCTGAGCTTTTCCAAAACTCCATGAAATTCGTTCGCATTATTACCTACGACAATTGTCTTGCCGAATTCCAGCACATCTTCCATTTTGTCCGTCATCAGCCGGGCAATATGCGAGATGTGATTGAGGATATAATCCCGGTTGGCTCCTGTAAGTTTCGCAAGATTGACATTTCGGTCGTATATGCGGATTTCATAACCCTTACCGAGCAATCGCTCAATGATTTCGACCATAGGGCTTTCTCTTAGATCGTCTGTTCCCGCCTTAAAACTAAAACCGAGGATTCCGACTTTTCTGTTTTTCTTAGAGGCTATCATTTGAAAGCCCCGCTCGATTTGATTTCTGTTACTGGGCAGGACGGCATTCAACAAAGCCAGCTCAACATCAATGCTGCGACCCATATGAGTCAGCGCCCGTACGTCCTTTGGCAGGCAAGAGCCGCCAAAAGCAAAGCCCGGTTTCAAATAACAAGGTGAAAGGTTGAGTTTCGAGTCCTGGCAGAAGACGTCCATTACAAGATGGCCGTCAATGTTCAATGCCTCGCAGATGTTGCCTATTTCATTTGCAAAACAAACCTTGACGGCGTGCCAGGCATTATCGGCATACTTTACCATTCCTGCAGTTTCCACGTCCAGTCTGATTGTCGGTGCATCCAGGTTGCTGTACAAAGCTGCCATCAGGTTGCCGCTACGCGTATCTGTCTGGCCTATCACTATCTTCGGCGGGTTATAGTAATCATATACCGCAGTACCTTCTCGCAGGAATTCCGGATTAGTACATACACCGAAATCAATGCCCACTTTTTTGCCGGAGTACTCCTCAAGAGTCGGTATTACCACATTACGCATTGAACCGGGCAACATTGTACTTCGGTAAACCACCACATGGAAGCCCTGCTTTTGCTTGAGGGCACCCCCAATTTGTCCAGAAACATTACGGACATATTTCAAATCCAGGCTGCCATTTGGTTGGCTTGGAGTACCAACACAAATCAGAGACAGTTCAGTTCGGCGTACGGCTTCTTTGGCATCGGTTATCGCCCGAAGCCGGCCAGCGGCGGCCGCTTTTTGAATTAGTTCATCTGTTCCATCTTCAATAATCGGGGACTTACCGTTATTTATCAGGTCAACTTTGGTCTGATTCGGTTCTACACCGAGAACGAAGTGACCATCATTCGCTAAACAGCAAGCCGATACTACACCAACATAACCTAAACCAAAAATACTGATTTCACTCATGATTGTTATCGCTACCTAAAAGTGTCATTCTTATCAGGTCAGCACGCATGACAAAAACCTTTTTGCCATTCTTTTCGTTTTCGCCATACTTGAGTCCACTTTTCTCTTTGCCTGACAAATTTTTTGGGGGCCAGTGCAGAAAGTATCATCATAATTACGACCCGGCTCGCAGCCCAGACATGAAGCATTCCTATGCCGAATCCAATACTTCTTCGAGACCAATGCTTTCGTATTAAGGTTGCTTTGGCTCGAAAAACTTTCTCCCATCTTTTGGAATGAGATATCTCAGATGCTCCGCCATAATGAATAATCTCCGCCGCAGGATTAAACATTGGTTTATATCCAAGCTTTCTTGCGCGCAGGCAGAAATTAACTTCTTCTCCGTACATAAAAAACAAAGGATCAAAACCCCCGAGTTGTTTCCAGATCGAAATCCTGATGAGCATGAAACATCCGGTTACGATACCTACTTCCCGAACAGAATCGTATTGCCATGACCCAAAACATTCGGGATTAAACAAGGTGAAATATGGAAATATCGCCGCAAGTCCAATCGCTCTGCAGAACAGACTCCATGGTGTCATTTCTCCGTAACAGCATGTTGGATTCAGGGAACCGTCAGGAAATATTGTTCGACCACCCCAAATGCCTGCTTCCTGATTTTGCCGAGCGAAAACAAGGATTTTTTCTACGGCGTTATTGATAATAACCGTGTCCGGATTTAGAAGCAGAAGATATCTTCCGCAAGCAGATTCGGAAGCAAGATTATTGGCCCGGGCAAACCCTATATTCTCTTTCAGCGCGATCACCCGCACTTGTGGATATTCTTCTGCAACGGCAGAAACCGAATCATCTTCCGACGCATTGTCCACGAGAATCGTCTCGAAGTTCACATTGGTCGTCTCTTTGTAAAGAGATTCAAGACACTCCAATGTAAGCTTTCTCGTGTTATAGCTGACAATGATTACTGAAAGCTCTAAGTCGCCCATTATCATGATTAAACCTTCAAATTACTTTGTTGCCAGGAATACAGGCTCTCTTGAGAGCCCGAATCGTTCTATTTCGCCCTCTGAGAGACACTCAGAAACCGAAACCGCAGAAACTTCAAATCCGGATAAAGATATTCTTTGTGCAAAATCTCTTCCATACCGTCTGACATGTCCGGTATTCCGTGGATTAGGGCAGGAATATTCACAGGTTGTTTCTGCATCCCAATCAGCCGGAACCTGTAAGATAGCCTGACCTCCGGGTTTCAAAACGCGTCGTATCTCTTTTAATGCCCGTATGTCCTTTTCTATGTGTTCCAGTACATGAAAACAAAGAAAATAGTCGGCGATATTATCCCGATATTGCATTTGGATTATATCTGCCTTTTCCATCGCAAAACGGTTAATGTCAAAGCTGATGTAATTCTTATTGTTTTTCTGCTGCAAACAATATGTCTGGAATTTGCGAGATGGAGCGACCTCAATTACATAAGTATCCGGCGAAAAGAACTTTGTCCGTGTCCAGAGAATGATTACTAAAGAGCGATAACGGTCCAAACAACCACAACCCGGACAAGTTACCGACTTGTCGTTAAAACCCCAACCTACGTTAGGATAAAAATCATAACCGGTCCAACCACAAATATTGCACTCAACCCGTCTGCTGGAGAAAACATCTCTTATTGTGAGCCATATCAGTATTGTTTGAGCAAGAATCGCGTTCAGAGCAAAATCGAGATATCCCGCTCTCAGAGATCTTAAGACAGATTTCGACCAGCGCGCGAACAGACGCATCCGACCAATAACGGGCCTTCCTCGAACCATATTAACTTTGTTCCTCCAAGCTGAAGATTTACTGCTATTGAACAACTCTTCCAAAACTATGTGTGCCCTGCTGTCCCATGTGGACATCTGAACTTTTTTTCTTCTTGCTGCAACTCGCCCCGGATTATCATCTGCCAGTGCTTTTTCGATGCATTCGGCAAATTCTTCAGGCGTGTCAGCAAGATACATCACGTCACTGTAGTTTTGTATTTCACTAAAAACACGTGTGCTGACAATGGGCTTGCCGAGTGCTAAATACTCTTTGACCTTGATTGGATTAGCAGCCTTTGTCCAACAGTTCCGCCGCCATGGTATCATAGCCACATTAAAACATTTGCCGTATTGGGGTATTTGCTCGTAATCTTTTTGCCCTAACAGCCAGACATTTTTTTTCTCGGATAAGCTGGAAAATCCCGGTGAAGCTTTGCCTATGAAGACAAACGAAATCTCCGGCTGTACATCGACTATCTTTTCTATAAAATCTACGTCAAGTTTATGTTCGTCCAGTGCACCGAAATAACCCACTATAGGTTTAGGTACTGAAGCAATGTCCAAAGGTTCCTCCTGAACCTGAACAGCCGAAGCAAACTTGTCGAAATCCACTCCATGATTAAGAAAAATCTCTTTTTTACATTGGTCGCGCTCCTGCCGATATAGAGCCATATTTACAAATATTGTCAGGTCGGCTTCAGCTTTTAACTTCAGGTCGTACGCTGTTATCATCTTAACATCAACATTCGGGTATGCTTCATAGCAGTCCGCCCTTTGATAGACTAATTTGCTTTTTTTCATATTAGCTGCAATATTGCAAGCCGTGGGGCAGGCAACCCAAACCACAGGATCGCGAATGTCAAGTTTCCGCATCACAAACCATATTTGAAATCGCAAGAGTATTTCATTAAAAGGGCGCATCCATGCAATATGGTGTACCGGCAGTAAAAAAGGACTATAAACCCAAAAACCTGCGTCACTTTCGCGCAAACCACGAAATATGCTCTTCGTTTTACGGACCAATTTTTCGACAAACTTTCTGCCTTCAGACAGCTTCGGTTTTTGCATCACTAATGAGTTAATATAAAGTGTTGTCCCCTTTTTGGCAAAACGCCGCATTAACTGAAAGTCAAAGTGTCCCCGATTGTGATACCACCAATCCTGACTGCCAAAACAAAGGAACGAGATATCTTTATTATCTTTAAAAATCATTTCGAGCTATCTGCTGAAGTATTATTGCGAACGGCAAAATTTGCAACTATCGTTCGGTTGACATGCATTATTATTGTTGCAGGGTTTTCCATTCCGCTCAGACCTCCCGACCAACCCGCAAACTCATATCCGTCATCAGCAACAGCACTCAGTATTACCTTCCGGCCAAGAGCATAAACTGTTTTATGAGGGCTTTTTGTTACCGAGCCGCCAGTAGCAATAATGTTCAGCACCGGAGACATTGTCCAGACAGGAACGTAATCTGAGCGGTAGGCATCCCACATATTCTCAATAAACCCGGACCATTGCCTTATCCAATGACCCACTCCTGCAAATTCTTTCTCAACTTCCATATAACGATCCATATAGTCAAAGAGAGCATCGTGATTCCACAGTTCTTTTACACCCATAATATGCGCAGCAAGAACAAAGCCCCCCCAGGCGTTGGCCGTGCCAGCTCGTCTATAAGATGCATTCCAATCTAATCCGTCCTGATTAGGATATGTCGTGTGTACAATTCCCCATTCGGGCATCCCTCGGTGCTCCTGGGTATATTCAAGATAATCGCGGCGTTTATCTCCTTTGCCATGTCCATAATAAACAAATTCACCTGACCATACGTGCTTTTCATACGGTGGCTCATAAATATCCTTATCACTTACGTAAAAAGTCTGGTCGTCTTCTCCGAAATGAACATATTCCTGGTGAGACGGATTATAGTTTGCAATATCGGTCCTGCCTATATTTATCATATCCGTGTTATTGAGTACGAGACCCGCAAACAGAATCGGCCATTTGCGACCACCGGCATGGCCACCATCATTCACCCAGTTGTTTTTCCCTCCGTCCTGAACTATGCCATAAAGGTCGATACCTAATTGAACATAACGGATAAGCAGCACCTCCTTCATTTGTTTGGTAAGGTCAAGATTGAGTTTTATCGCTCCAATGCCGATTCGCGTGGCAATATCTCTTCCGTAGTCGGGCATATTTTCTGTCGGATGATGATAACGACCCATCCATCTGGGAACATGATCTATCCAGGGCCGTTCAAAATAGCGCTCTACAGTCATAATATCCGGTGCATCGGGAACAGGCTTTAAGTTCGCAAGCAGGGAATAATCGAGTTGATCTTTATTAAACTTAATACTCTTATCAATACCGCAATATGGAGGTCTAAAGCTTCCTTCGGGAGCAGGTTCAGAAAGTACAGTCAATATTGCTGCCGTCCTAAGCTGGGGTCTATGCCCCTCCTCCGGAACGCTGATAGTGGATACTAAAGAAGAATAAGGCTGGAGAACGAAGTAATTTCTTGCACTAAGGTCCCGATTATTAGGCCGGCCAACATTTAGATTCGGAACGAAATTCAGCCCACGCCCGTATTTACCATACATTGCACTATCGTATCCCTGTTTGGTGCCAAGTTCTGGAGAAGGATTGACCATAGAACCATTTATAGTGCGGCCGTTTGTTTGAGTTGATGGTGGGTCTATACCTATTATAGTGACAGGCCCGAGAACCCAGTAATCACCGTTTGCAAATTGGCCGACAGTATAATCTCTGTTGAAAGACCAAGTTATACCGAATTGGCTGATCTGCCATTCAGCATAGGTAAGTTGACAGAACTGCACTATTACCAATACAGAAAATATTGCAAGTCTTTTTGCTCTTTTTCTGTACTCTGCAATTGTTTCCAACAACTCTTTCATACATATTATCCTTTTTACAATTCTGTCCGTTCAAACAATATATTCACAATGCAGCAAGTGGAGCGGAAACCTTGGATGTATCCATCGAAAGAACATGGAGCCGATCCGCTGCAAAGCTGACTATCGCCAGAGTAAAGTATAATAACATCATAATCTGGCCAAAATACGAGACTCCCCAAAAAGACACACAATGCCCCAGAATAGACACACAAAAACCCCAATAAAGAATTCGGGTTCCCCGGCTTCGGGATATTATAGAACAAATCCCCGTAATCCTTACTGCCTGAACTACCATAATAATAAATATTACGAGTGTTAATGCCCCTCCCCTGACACCCTCGAGAACATACTGATTTGTGACGTCGCCTTTGTATACACCCCAATGTTCCACATCACGGCAGCCCAACAAGAACCATTCTCCGATATTTTTGACAAACTGATTGAATAGGTTGTAACGGTGCCAGCCGGTTGACCCGCTGAAAATCTTGACTCTGCATATGAGATGCCAAACCGGTGCCCTCATAACAACATGAAGAGCAAATATCGAAGCCCCGATTCCCAAGGCGATTGTCCTTCCATAGCCGCGATACTTCCAGAGTGCTCCAAAGAATGCTATGGCAAGAACCGCCATATATGGGGTGCTGGAACCACTTAGAATTACACAAATCAAAGCACTTAACGAAGCCAAAGCATAAAGTATCTTTGACCGTCGAGCGGCAAAATACGAGACAAATATTGGTAATACGCCAGCCCAAAACAGGCCCATCATGATATAATGTGGAAAAGGACCTTCACACCTGTAACGGCCCCGATGAAAGACAGTAAACGCACGCCCTAAATGAGCGAAAGGATTATTATGTGTCAGTCTTTCGTAGATAATCAGGGGTGCAGAGATAACCGCAAATATTGCGAACATTTTAACAATACGGTGAACATCATCCCATGATACGAGGGACATCCTAAATATCCAATAGAACCCCAGAGAATCATATAATACTCCACTTTTGTAGATGGCGGCACGCATATCATGCCATTGCACAACATAGACAACCGCCCCTGCAATCACCCAGCTCAGGAAGAGCTTGTCAAAGGCATTCCATTTGATCCGCCTCACTTCGCTGCATAAATAGAAACGCAATATTGTGGAAAGGATACAGAAGCGAATGGTCGTAAAATCCAGATCAAATATGATGATTCGCTGATCCGGAGGGACTATACAGGCCGCCATAACGAATGGCAAAAGTATCCACTTCCGTGGTACTGTCATCGTAAGTACGACAAGAAAAGACGTAACAATTATTGTCTCAGGTCTCACTTCTGCACCCTATTTGTTCCGGGAGAAACATTAAGTTTCTTGATAACACGGGCTGGATTTCCCGCCACCACTGAACGGGACGGAACGTCATGAGTTACCACGCTGTTCGCCCCTACGATAGATTCACGCCCGATCGTTACTCCTTTCAGGACAACGGCGTTCTGGCCGATCCAGCAATTGTCATCGATAAATACCGGTCGCGTGATGAACCTGCCGTTCCTGGTTACAGGCAAACCACCCGGTTCTATGACGTGGTCGGAGTCAGTGACCAGGACATTGGAAGCAATAAGCACATTCCGTCCAATACGGACAGACTGCGCAGCATTACATTGAAAGCGGTAGAGGACTATACACCCGTCACCGATAATAATCTTCGGTACTTCCCCCTGGTCCGGACAAAGGTCAGCCAGAATAAACTGGTCGGAGATGGTCACGCCCGCTCCAATAGAAACGGCTTTTGGATTATTAATTTGCAAACTGCGAGCCAGGACGGACCTGCTGCCCAGGCTATGAAGCCGCCATGTCCAGACGAGACGTGTACGCATTATATGCCAGGCACGGACGGGGTATCGGTCAATCACTGAAGTGGCTTTCGTCTTATATTCTACAAGCCCGTCTTCGGTACGACTTTTCAATGTCTCTTCCAGGGACAATTCTTTCTCCTGCCAATTCCAACTTTAGGTTACTTTCAACTGCCGTCAAATCTACTTCCTGCGATATTGCTCAACGCTCTTTCCAACTTATCAATCGAGCTTCCCCAGGAAAACTTCTCCAACGTCTCTTTGGAACTTCTCACAAACCGCTGACGCAATTCTCCGTCGTCCAAAAGCTCTTTAACTCTACTGACTATTCCCTCCACGTCACCAACTTTAACAAGAAAACCATTCTCACCATCCTTGATAATATCCTTTGCCCCTCCACCGCAGTCGGTGCTCACCACCGCACATCCGCAAGACATTGCTTCCAACAAAGGAGCTGGAAAACCTTCCGAAGAACTCCCAAGCACCCAAACCAGGCTGCGGGAATATATATCTCTGATTTTTTCCAGCGGCGGCAGTCTGTGAAATATTTCACTGGGTATATCCTTCGGTCTTCGGTGGGTGCTGAAGACACGCTGAGGCGTTTCCGGACGGCTCCGGCGTAATTTATTTAAAACCCCTAAAACAGTTTCCGGGTCTTTATGATAACCTTGGCCGAATATCGTTCCCACCCCGTTTCTCTGGCTCTCCGGCACTGAGGGATAAAATTCCGTAGTGTCAATACCATTAGGGATTATTGCATATACCTTTTGGTCACAAACTTGTTTAATCACCTCTTCAAGATAAGAAGCAACTACAATCTTCGGAACATTCTCACCCCATGCCGCTCTCATCTGATCAGCATCTTTCAACATACCCCGTACGTGATGTACTTTTATAATTCCATTTTGGTTCAACCGGCGTATCTCTGCACCCGCCCACCATCCCGAAGCAACAACGATTTCCTTATTATCAAAAGTGCATTGCTCTATATCGGCAAATCTCTCCAACGAGCCTTCGAACAGGTCGAGCCAGTCGTTATCAGAAGTATAACGGGTCTTCAGCCACAATTCACGAAGTCGCATTCGGGGGCTTCTTCCAGTCTTGTTAACCAGAAGGTGAACCTTATGACCTCTTTGCAGCAAACCGTTAGCAGCTTTTACAGTAGATTTGATACCGCCTGACCTGCCGCCACCCGGTAAAATAAAGGTTATGTTCATATACAAAACTCCTATCTATCTGCCGCAATAACTTACCAAACAAACCTTCATAAAACTGTAATGACCATTAAAATTTCAAATGGCTGATTTAAGAACAGTCTAACGTTGAT